>NZ_JBVHLU010000106.1:0-35709 GCF_055558835.1 Embleya sp. NPDC025285 | reverse complement strand
CCCCCCCCCCCCCCCCCCCCCCCCCCCCCCCCCCCCCCCCCCCCCCCCCCCCCCCCCCCCCCCCCCCCCCCCCCCCCCCCCCCCCCCCCCCCGAGCCGCTGCCGGACGGGGATGAGGGTGGGAGTAGGTCAGATCTTGCCGGCGACCATGTCCATCAGCCGGTCCAGGACCGCGCCACCGGAGGCGTGCGAGCCGTCGTGCTCCCACTCGTTGGTGACCCACGCGCGTACGTTGGCCACCTCGCGCGCCGTCTGCAGGGACAGGTCCGCGTCCACGTACATGTCGTCGAAGTAGACCGCCGCCGCGACCGGGACCGGATTCGTCCGCAGGCGCTCGATGTCGTACAGGACCGGCCAGTCGTCGTGTCGGGCGAGCAGGTCGGCCGCCTCGCGGAACGGGCGCAGGGCGGCGATCTCCTCGAACATCCAGGGGTACATCATCTCGCCGGTGAACAGCAGCCGGTCGGCGTTCTCGGCGAACTCCGGCAACCCCGCCCGCACCTTCTCCGCGGCCCAACCGGTGGCGACCTTGCCCTGGCCGTAGATCGGCTCCTGGAGCACGGCCCACAGGGGGTTGTCGGTGAGCGCGGTGGCGTGCATCACCGCGGCACGGAAGGTGTCCGAGACCTGGTCGCCGTCCCACGCCTCGTCCAGCATCCAGTGCACGCGCTCGTAGCCGTCGCCCATTCCGAACGCGTTGCCGAGGAACTGGAGCCGGCGCGGGGTCAGTCGGTCGCCGTCGGGCAGCCGGACGTCGTGCGCGGTGAGATGGTCGGCGAGCCGACGCACCTGCTCGACGTCGTCCGGGTAGCGGGCGTAGTACTCGGCGTTCTTGTCCCGCACCCGGGGATAGGTGCGCCGATAGACCTCCTCCGCGGTCACGTCCAGACCAATCAGCCCGCCGGTGACGTAACAGGACTTCAGCCCCTCGGGCGCCGTGGAGAGGTAGGCGAGGGTGATGAAGCCGCCGTAGCTCTGCCCGAGCGTCTCCCACGGCTCGTCGCCGCACAACCGCCGGCGGATCAGCTCGGCGTCGGCGACGATCGAGTCGGCGCGCATGTGCCGCAGCAGCGTGGCGAGTTCCTCGGGTGCGGTACGGGCGGCCAGGCTCGGCGTGATCGGCGTGCTGCGGCCGGTGCCGCGCTGGTCGAGGAGCAGGACGCGGTGCGTGCGCAGCGCGCGCTGGAGCCAGCCGGCGGGGCGATTGGGCCGGGCCGATTTGCCGCCCGGGCCGCCTTGGAGGAAGCACAACCACGGCCGCTTCTTGTCGACGGCGGTGGGATCGACCACCTCGCGGGCGAAGACCTCGATGGTGGGCCCGTCCGGACGGGAGTGGTCGAGCGGGACGGTGAATGTGTGATCGGTGAGGGCCATCCCCGGGATCCGGGTGATGCGGGTCATGCGGATTCCTCTCCAGCCTCTTGTCCGTGTCGTACGCGGGGCACTTTAGTGCCGTGTGACATTTCACAGGAGAGATGGGCTTCTTGTCTCGCCTCCCGGCGAAGCAATATCGGCACGACCCCGGGGTCCGGACGCACACGAGTGGGTCTGCCCTGATGTCGGGAGGTCGACTCGTTCGATACGTTCGGCTTGGTCGGATGGTTCGGCTTGCTCGGTTGGCTCGGCCTCCTCCAGGGGTTCGGGCCGCCGTTCGGCCCGTTCGGCTCTTCCGCGTGCTCGCTCGGTGCGGGATCGTCGTCGGGTCCGCGCGAGGATTCTCCGTTCCGCGAGGCGAGACGAGGCGAGGCGAAAGGTGGCAGTCGTGGCCGATGGTCCCAACGTTGCCGGTCCGTTTTCCGCGTTCCAGGACTCGATCTACCTCGATGGCCTGTTGACCGGGGAGACCCCCGCGTACCCGATCGACGCGTCCGACCTCGAGGCCGCCGCCGGAGAGCTGCTCGAACCGGGTCCGCGCGGATACGTCCTGGGCGGCGCCGGCGGTGGGGCGACCATGCGGGCCAACCGGGCGGCGTTCGAGCGGCGTCGGATCCTCCCGCGCATGCTGCGCGACGTGGGTGGGCGTGACCTGTCCCGCTCCGTGCTGGGCACCGACCTGCCCGCTCCGGTACTGCTCGGGCCGGTCGGCGTGCAGTCCATCGTGCACCCGGAGGGCGAGTTGGCGACCGCGCGCGCGGCCGCCGGCCTGGGGGTGCCGATGGTGGCGAGTACGGCGTCCTCGTACACGCTGGAGGAGATCGCCGCCGCCTCCGGCTCGGGTCCGCGCTGGTTCCAGCTCTACTGGCCGCGCGACAACGACGTCACCGTCAGCCTGCTCGCCCGGGCCCGGGCGGCCGGTTACACCACACTCGTGGTCACCCTGGACACATGGTTCCTGGGCTGGCGGCCGAGCGACCTGGAGCGGGCGTACCTGCCCTTCCTGCGGCAGGTCGGGATCGCGAACTACCTGAGCGATCCGGCCTTCCTGGCCGGTCTGAGCAAGCCGATCGCCGAGGATCCGACGGCGGCGATCGCGCACTGGGCGGGGATGTTCTCCGACCCCACCAAGACCTGGGACGACCTGGCGTTCCTGCGCGAGAACTGGATCGGTCCGATCGTGCTCAAAGGCATCCTGCATCCGGACGACGCGCGCCGAGCGCGCGACGCCGGTCTGGAGGGGATCGTCGTGAGCAATCACGGCGGACGCCAACTCGACGGCGCCATCGGCGCGTTGGATGCGCTGCCGAGTGTGGTCGAGGCGGCCGGCGGGGACCTTACGGTGCTCTTCGACAGCGGCGTGCGCACCGGCGCCGACGTACTCAAGGCGCTTGCCCTGGGTGCCCGCGCGGTCCTGGTGGGCCGGCCGTACGTGTACGGCCTCGCGCTGGGCGGTGAGGCGGGTGTCCGGCACGTACTGCGCTGCCTGCTGGCCGAGTTCGATCTGTCCATGGCGCTGTCCGGACACGCCGCTCTCGACGGACTGGACACGTCGGCGCTGGCCTCGGATTGACCTCGGGCCTGCTCCGGGCCGGCCCCGACGAACCTCGCACCGACTTCGGACCGGGTCGGTCGTATTCGCGCTGACGGCCGCTCGATATAGCCCTGTTTGCCCGCTGGATTCGGATACTCTCCGCGCATGATCATGCCCGGAACGAGAGGACCCAGTTCGTGAGCGATCCCGCGCGTCCCGCCGCCGGCCCGCACGCCATCCTGCGCCGGATGACCTCGCGCGACACGGCGGAGCCGCACCGCGCGTCCACCCCGCTCGAGTTGTTCTTCGACCTGACCTTCGTGGTCGCGGTGGCCCAGGCCGGCAGTCGACTCGTGCACTCGCTGGCGGACGGGCACCCAGGACACGGGATCTTCGGGTACCTGTTCGTGTTCTTCGCGATCTGGTGGGCGTGGGTGAACTTCACCTGGTTCGCGTCCGCCTACGACTGCGACGACCCGCTGTACCGGGTCGCCACGCTCGTACAGATCACCGGCGTCCTGGTCCTGGCCGCCGGAGTGCCGCGCGCGTTCGACAACAGCGACTACGCGGTCGCCATCGTCGGGTACCTGATCATGCGCGTCGCGCTGACCTTCCAGTGGCTGCGGGCGGCCCACGACGAGACCGACCCGGCGGCCCGGCGCACCGCACTGCGCTACGCGGCGGGGCTGGTGCTGGTGCAGATCGGCTGGGTGGTCCTGCTGCTGCTCCCGGACGCCGCGTGGAAGTGGGGCTTCGTACCGCTGGCGATCGCCGAGATGGCGGTGCCGGCGATCGCCGAACGCCGCCACACCACCGCCTGGCATCCGCATCACATCGCCGAGCGGTACGGGCTGTTCACCATCATCATGCTCGGCGAGAGCGTCTCCGCCGCGACCATCGCGATCCAGACCGCGCTCGACGACGAGGCCGCGCTGGACGAACTGCTGCCGATCGCCGCCGGCGGGCTGCTGATCGTGTTCGCGGCGTACTGGATCTACTTCGCGGTGCCGATCCACGACTTCCTCGCGTCCAATCGCCAGGCCTTCCTGTGGGGGTACGGCCACTATGTGATCTTCGGCTCGGCGGCGTCGATCGGCGCGGGCCTGGAGGTCGCCGTCGAGCAGGCCGTGGGCGAGGCGCACATCTCCCGGATGGCCGCGTCGGCGAGTGTGACGATCCCGACCGCGCTGTTCCTGCTGACCACGTACGCGCTGCATTCGCGACACCACAAGAACGGCCTCGCGCAACAGTCGCTGCTGCCGACGGCCGCCGTATTGGTCCTGCTCTGCACGTTCCTGGGCGCGGCGGCCGTACCGACGGCCGGCGCGGTGGCGGCCTTGACGGTGGCGATGGGGATCGTGCTGTCGGCGCGGCAGGGCGAGGGGGATGTACGGCCGCGCACCGGGCGGCGGGCCGAGGGGTGAGGTGCCCCCGGGGGCACGGTGCGGCCGGGTCAGCCGGCCGTCAGGCGCCGGGCCGGGCCCTGGGGTTCGGGTGGGAGGAGCGGACCGCCTTGCCACTGTTGGAATATCAGCATGGTGTGCACCTGGGTCACCTCGGTGCGTGCGGTGAAGCCGTCCACCACCAGCCGTTGCAGTCCGGTCGCGTCGGCGACCGCGACGTGCACGAGGAAGTCGTCGGGTCCGGCCAGGTGGTAGAGCGCGCGGGTCTCCGGCAGCTTCAGCACGTGCCCCACGAACGGGTTGAGCACCACCCGGTGATGCGGCCGCACCCGAACCGCGAGCATCGCCTGCAACGGCCGGCCGAGCGCCGCCGCGTCGACCTCCACCGTCGCCCCCTTCACCACCCCGGCCGAGCGCAGCCGGGCGACCCGGTCCAGGCACGTCGACGGCGCGATCCCGACCTCGGCGGCGAGCGCCTTGTTGCTGATCCGGGCATCGTTCTGGAGGGACCGGAGAATCCCGAGATCGATCGGATCGAGGGCGATGGATTGGCTCATCGGGCGATCATAATTCGGGCCATCGGCTCATTTGCCGGGGGGAGGCGCACGATGGCGGGCATGGCTGACCTCCGTGTGGATCTTGACGCAGTGAATGGGACGACGGGCGTGGATGGCGGGCTCGCCGTGGGCGGGGTGCACGGAGCGCGTCCGGTGGACGGCGTGCGTGCCGTGGACGGCGTGCGCGGCGAAGGCCGAGTGGGCGGGGTTGGGCGGATGTTCGAGACACGGGCGGTGCACGCGGGTCGCGACGACCTCGCCGCCCTCGGTACGCACGCCGTGCCGATCGATCTGTCCACCACCTACCCACTCCCGGACCTGCCGGCCGCGGCGCTCGCCCTGGACGCCTACGCGGAGGGCGCGCTGCCGGAGGGCTCGCCGATCTACGGCCGGTTGACGAATCCGACGGTGCGCCGCTTCGAGGTCGCGCT
Organism: Embleya sp. NPDC025285; assembly: GCF_055558835.1. Classification (NCBI taxonomy): domain Bacteria; kingdom Bacillati; phylum Actinomycetota; class Actinomycetes; order Kitasatosporales; family Streptomycetaceae; genus Embleya; species Embleya sp. NPDC025285. The sequence continues at coordinate 30,411 of NZ_JBVHLU010000106.1, read as the reverse complement.
GGCCGAGTTGGAGGGATGCGCCGACGCGGTCGCGTTCGCGAGCGGCATGGCAGCGGTCACCGCGTGCCTGCTCGCGGCCGCCGCGCAGGGCCGCCGGCACGTGGTGGCGGTCCGCCCGCTGTACGGCACCACGGACCACCTGCTCACGAGCGGCCTACTCGGCACCGAGGTCACCTGGGTCGAACCGAGCGGGGTGGCCCGGGCGTTGCGACCGGACACCGGTCTGGTGATGGTCGAGACACCGGCCAATCCGACCCTGGCCGAGCTGGACCTGGCCGACCTCGCCGCCCAGGCGGGGGACGTTCCGCTGTTGGTGGACAACACGTTCGCGACGCCGGTGTTGCAACAGCCGGCCAGGTCGGGCGCGCGGATGGTGCTGCACAGCGCGACCAAGTTCCTCGGCGGGCACGGCGACGTGATGGGCGGCGTGGTCGCTTGCGATTCGCAATCGGCCGACGTACTGCGCCAAATTCGGTTCGCCACAGGAGCGTTGCTGCATCCGTTGGCGGGCTACCTGTTGCTGCGCGGCCTCTCGACGCTGCCGATCCGGGTCGCGAAGGCGTCCGCGTCGGCCGCGATCCTGGCCGAACGGCTGGCCGCCCACCCGGCGGTCGAGCGGGTTCACTACCCGAGCATCGGCGGCGCGCTGGTGGCCTTCGAACCGGCCGGCGACCCGATGGCGCTGGTGGCCGCGCTCCGGCTGATCACACCTGCGGTCAGCCTCGGCGGCACGGACACGCTGATCCAGCACCCGGCTTCGCTGACCCACCGGGTGATCGACGACGCGGCACGGGACGAGGGCGCGATCGGACCGAAGTTGCTGCGTTTGTCGGTGGGTCTGGAACACGAGGACGATCTGTGGGGGGACTTGTCGGCGGCTTTGGAGCGGAGCTCGGCTACTTCGGCCTCGGCTTCGGCTGCGGCTGCGGCTGCGGCTTCCAACTTGGCTTCCGCTTCCGCTTCCGATTCCGCTTCGGTTTCGGTCTCGGTCGTGATGCTTCATCAGGAGACGTCTCCGGCGCACGTTTGAGTGGCCCGGTCGGGGTCGAGCCGGGTGGGCGCGCTCCGGACCTCGTGACGACCGACCGCCGGTCCGGAGCCGCGCGCCCTGCGGCCCGAACAACGCTCAGCGGTACGTCAGGCCGGAGAGACGCAGCGCAAGGTCGCGGCGTACGGCGGGGATTCGGGTGATCGTGCGCAGCACGACGTTGCGCAACGGGCGCAGTGCCGGGGTGATCGTGGCGACGCGGGTCATCCGGTCGGCGAGCCGCACGATCTGCTCGGCGATCGGACGGCGGGTGGCGCCGTACGCGTCCAGGGCCGAGGTCGCGCCGCCGTCGAGCACCGAGCCGAGCGCGTCGGCCAGCGCCACGGCGTCGAGAATGCCGGCGTTCATGCCTTGCCCACCGGCCGGGCTGTGCACGTGTGCGGCGTCGCCGGCCAGCAGGATCCGCCCGGCCCGGTAGGTGTCGGCGACGCGGTGGTGGACCCGGAACCGCGATCCCCACACGACCTCTTCGACCACCACCCGGCCGGTCGACGGGCCGCGCTCGTCGATGAGTTCCTGTACGAAGGCGAGCGACGGCTCGTGCGGCGCGTCGGCGACCGGCGCGACGACGCGGTGCCGACCACCCGGGAGCGGAGCCACCACCACGAGACCGGCGGGTGCGAAGTACAGGATCACCTCGTCGGCCGACACGGCACCACCGAGCCGCACGTCGGCCAACACGAACGACTCGCCGTACGTACCGCCCTGGAATCCGATGCCGGCCTGCTCGCGCACCGTGCTGTGCATGCCGTCGGCGCCGACCACCCAGGCGGCACGCACTTGTTCGCCGTGCTCGAAGGTCGCGGTCACGCCGTCGACGTCCTGGTCGAGCGCGGTCACCGAATACGGCCGCAACACGGTGCCGCCGAGCTCGGTCAACCGAGCCGACAGGGTCGCCTCGGTGGTGGCCTGGGACACCATCAGCGAGTACGGGTAGTCGGTGGGCAGCCCTTCGAAGTCGATGCGGACGACCACCCGGTCCCGGTCACGAATGGTGAACGTCGGTGACTGGATGCCCAGTTCGACCAGCGCCCCGGCCACGCCGAGCGGGGCGAGCACCTCCAGGGTGCGGGCGTGTACGACGGCGGCCCGCGAGGTGTGCTCGGCGGCGGCGTGCGCGTCGACGACGGTGACGTCGCGCCCCTGGGCGACCAGGGCGAGGGCGAGGGTCAGCCCGGCGGGACCGGCGCCGACGACCAGGACGTCGGTGGTGGCCGGCAGTCGCGGGGGCGAGGAGGGCTGCGGAAACGGCTGAGGGGTGGCGGGAGTGGTCGGGATGGCGGGAGTGGCGGGGGTGGTCGGGGGCTGGGAGGTCACGGCGGGCTCCTTCGGGGCGATGGCGTGCGACGGGCTGCGATGGGGTGGCTCGGTGCGGTGCGCTGCGATGCGGTGCGCTGCAATGCGGTGCGCTGCGATGCCGGATCGGGCGCGGCGTCGGGTTGTACGGGCCTACATCCTTGTCAACACCTGTTGGCCAACGACTGTTGACATAACCATGACGCGACCACCTCCGATTGTCAACAAGCGTTGGCCTACAATCGTTGACATGAGTACTCCGCGAAGGTCATCGACCGAGACCAAGGCCGTGATCCTGGCCGCCGCACGCGAGCGGTTCGGGTCCGACGGCTACGAGCGCGCGACGATCCGGGCGATCGCCGCCGACGCCGCGATCGATCCGGCCATGGTCATGCGCTACTTCGGCAACAAGGAGAAGTTGTTCGCCGCCGCCGCCGATGTGGACCTGCGCCTGCCCACTCTCGAATCGGTCCCCCGCTCTCGACTCGGAGCAGTGCTCTCGGCCCATTTCCTGGATCGCTGGGAGGACGACGAGGCGATGATGATCCTGCTGCGCACGGGCGTCACCAACGAGGAAGCCGCCGAACGCATGCGCGCGGTCTTCGCCGGACAACTCGCGCCCGTCGTGCGCCGTGCCTGCCCGAACCCCGAAGAGGCCCCCCGTCGCGCCGGCCTGGCCGCCACCCAGGTTCTCGGCCTCGCTCTGTGCCGCTACGTCCTACGCCTCCCGCCGATCGTGGCCATGACGCACGCCGAGGTCGTCGGCTGGCTCGGCCCCCAGCTCCAGCGCTGCCTGACCGGCGATCTCGGCACTCCCGAAGAAGCCCCCAAGGAAGCCGCCGAGGAAGCCCACGGGTAACCCGCAGGCGCCCGCGGAATCGGGGGGATTCCCCCCAGTGGCCGCCGAGTTGGTTCCGGTAGCGTCCCGATCAGGCCCGAACCGGCCGAGCCGAGCGGTGTCCCGCGCGCCGCCACCGGAGGTGATGCGTCATGTCCACACACGCAGTTCCACCGCACCGCACGGCCCGGCGCCCGCTCCGCCGGCCGGATCGCCGTTCCAACCGCCGCCCGGAGCCCCGGTACACGGTCGGGCGCCCCACCTCGGGTCGGCCGCCGCGCGGCCGGCGCGCCGTCACACCGGCTCTGGCGCTGTTGGCATCCCTGATCGTGCTGGTGGCCTGTACCTCCTCGACCTCCACCCGGAGCCCGGCTGCCGTGCCCATCGGTCCCGCGCCGCCCGCGGCCCTCCCGGGCGGAACCGCGCCCGGTGCGACCAACGACCCGTCCGCCGCCTCGTGCGGCAATCCGACCGCGAGCCTGCGCCCCAAGTCGGGGCCGCCGCGTGCCGCCGACTACACGACCGACGGCTCGCTCGCACGCATCCTCAGTCAGGGCTACCTGACCGTCGGGATAGACCAGAGCACCTATCCGTTCAGCTACGCGGACGCGACCGACCACAACAGGCTCAAGGGCTTCGACATCGATCTGGTCCGGGAAATAGCCGCCGACCTGTTCGGCGACTCGGACCCGAACCGACTGCGCTTCCGCGTCGTGCCCAACAGCATCCGCGAACAGGCCGTCGCGCACGGTCAGGTGGACATCGTCGCGAAGTCGGTCACCGTCAACTGCCGGCGCCGAACCGTGGTCGACTTCAGCTCGATCTACTACGAGTCGGGACAGCGCGTACTCGTGCTGCGGGGCAGCCCCGCCGCGGCAGGCGACCACTCGAAGGGCCTGACCGGCCTACCGAGCGGAACCCGTGTCTGCACGGTCGCCGGCACCACCGCGGCCGACGCGGTACGCGCCACCAGGTCCCTGGCCCCCGTCACCGGCGACACCTGGGCGGACTGCCTCATCCACATCCAACAGGGCCAGGCCGACGGAGCGGTCGGCGACGACACCATCTTGGTCGGCCTCCAGGCCCAGGACCGCTTCGTGGAACTGGTCGGTCCCAAACTCACCCGCGAGCCATACGGCCTGGAAATCGCCAAGAACAACCCGGACCTGGTGCGATTCGTGAACGCGTCGCTGGAACGCATCCGCCGCGATGGAACGTGGCTGCGCCTGTACGACACCTACGTGGCCCGCTTCATCCCCGGCACCGAGGCGGCGACTGCGCCGGAGGCGGTGTACCAGGACTGAGACCCGAAACGGCGTCGGAACCTGCAGGAGCATCGGAACCGGTGGAGCAGAGGAGCGTTGGAGGCGGCGGCACAGCCTACGTCGGCGACGGGTCGCCACCGGGGACGATCAGGCCCGACTCGTAGGCGATGACGACCAGTTGCGGTCGATCGCGCGCATCGAGCTTGGCCATGATGCGGCTGACGTGCGTCTTCGCGGTGAGCGGGCTCAGCCCGAGAAGCGTGCCGATCTCCGCGTTGGTCAAACCCCGGCCGACCAGCGTGAGCACCTCGCGTTCGCGCCCCGACAGGTCCGCGACCCGGACCGAACCCGGCTCGCCCACCGTCGGCGTGGTCGGCATGCGCAGTACGCGCGAGATCAGCCGCGCCGTGGGCCCCGGTGACAGCAGTGCCTCACCCGCCCCGATCGTACGGATCGCCGCCAGCAACTCGGCCGGGCGGGTGTCCTTGACCAGGAAGCCGCCGGCGCCGGCGCGCAACGCGGCCACCACGTTCTCGTCGTCCTCGTAGGTGGTCAACACCAGAACCCTGACCCGCGACAACTCCGGATCCGCGGCGATCAGCCGAGTGGCCTCGATCCCGTCCAGGATGGGCATCCGGATGTCCATCACGATGACGTCCGGCCCGGTGGTGCGGGCGAGTTCGATCGCGGCCCGCCCGTCGGCGGCCTCGCCGACCACCTCCATGTCCGGGGCCGAGCTCACCAACATCGCGAACGCCGACCGCACCAGGTGCTGGTCGTCCGCGAGCAACACCCGCAACTTGCCGCCCGTCACACGCTCCCCCACTCACCCGACACCGCCACCGGCGGCCATCCCGTCCGAATCCGCCGCCCGAAGGGCATGACATCACGCGCGGCGGTCCGCCGCTCGCGCACCCACCGCACCGGTCGCACCGGTCGCACCGGTTGCATCGGTTGCATCGGTTGCACCGGGCGCATCGGTTGCACCGGGCGCATCGGTTGCACCGGGCGCATCGGTCGCATCGGGCGCATCGGTTGCGTCCGTATCGCCGCGTCGGCCCGTACGCCCGCCGCTCGCGTGCCCGGGCGATCGGGCCGACGCGGCCCGTGCCGCCGCATCGCGCAGCCGTCACCGCACCCGGAGGACCGCGTCTCGCACACGCCGCCGCAGGGCGTCAGGCCCTCACCGCACGTTGATCATCGCGCGCCCCCGCCCGACCGGCGCGGTACCCCACCCCGAAGCTCCGCGCCTCCCCATCGCCGGGTCATCCCGCCCCCGCCCGCTCGCCCATCGGCAACACGGCCTCCACCTTGAACCCGCCTCCCGCTCCGGGCCCCGGCCCCGCGACCAACGTCCCTCCCACGCTACGGGCCCGTTCGGTCATCCCGAGGATGCCGAACCCGCCCTCCCGCCCGGCCTCGACGTCATTCCCACTCCCGCTCTCGCTCCCACTCGCGATGCCGCTCCCGATCCCGACTCCACGGCCGTCATCTCGCACGGCGACCCGCAGTTCGGCATCCACGACGACGAGTTCGACCCGTGCGGAACGTGCCCCTGAATGCTTCACCACATTCGTCAGCGCCTCCTGCACGATCCGGTACACGGCAACGCCCACCTCGGGCGCCGGCGGTGGTCCGTCGTGGCCGACGAGCGTGACCTCGATGCCGGCGGAGCGGGCCGCGCTCACCAGCGGCACCAGGCCGTCCAACCCGGCCAGGCCGGGCACCGCCTCGTACGACGCGACCTCCTCGGCATCCCGCAACACGGACAGCGTGGCTCGGAGTTCGTGCCTGGTGTCCCGGCACGTCTCGGCGATGGTGTCCAACGCACCGACCAGCACGGCGCGTTCCACCGGCGGCTCCTGGGCCGCGAGGTGCGCGGCCACGCCCGCCTGGACACCGATCAACGTGATGCTGTGCGCGAGCAGGTCGTGCAGGTCGCGCGCGATCCGCAGCCGTTCCTCGGCCACCCGCCGCCGGGCCACCTCGTCCCGCGTACGCTCGGCCCGCTCGGCCCGATCGATGATCGCGCTCATGTGCGCGTGATGGATGCGCCACGCCTGCCCCGCGACCAACGCCGCGAACACCCAGCCGGCCATCCCGCAACGATCCCGCCACGACGGCGCGTCCTGGCCGCCGAAGGTCATCGCCACGACGACCACGGTCAACGCCACGAAGGCGAGCACGATCGCCTCCTCGCGCCGGATGTACGCCGCGTACGTCCCCAGCGCAAGCAGCGCCAACGCTGCCGCGCTCTCGTGCAGGTACTCCCGGTTGTGGTACGGCACAGTCAGGATGAACGTCACCAACAGCGCGGTTCCCGGCCGCGTCCGACGCCAGGCCAGCGGGATCGCCGCACCGACCAGCAGCGCCACGCCGATCGGGTCCATCGCCCGTTGTCCCGGCCACATCCACGCCGAGCCGATCGCGCACGCCGCCAGCAGGGACGCGAGCAGGGCGTCCCAGAGGGACGCCCCACCCCAAAACGATCGCTTCGTCACACCGCCATCTTCCGGGACGACGCGGGCGGTTCCACCGGCCGGGTCCCCGCCGACTCGGGCGCGGGCCGCCGAGACAACGGCCCCGGCCACCAGATCCGCCGATCAAGCGCCACGCTCGCGGCGGTGACCAGGAACGTACGCACCAGGAACGTGTCGATCAACACGCCCATCGCAACCACGAATCCGATCTCCACCAGGGAGACCAGCGGCAGCAGCATGAGCACCGAGAACGTCGCCGCCAGCACGAACCCGGCGGACGCGATCACCCCGCCGGTGGTCTCCAGTGCGGCCGGCGCGGCAATCCTGACCGAGTCCCCGCGCAGCGACATCTCCCGCACCCGGTGCATCAGGAAGATGCCGTAGTCCACCCCCAGTGCGACCAGGAACACGAAGGTCAGCAGCGGGGTTTGCGCGTCCACTCCCGCGTATCCGAAGCCGTGCTCGAAGATCAGCCCACCGATGCCCAGCGAGGCGGCCCACACCAACGCGACGGCCGCGACCAGGATCAGCGGCGCGATCAGACTCCGCAGCAAAACGATCAGCACCAGCAACACCGCGAGCAGCACGAGCGGGACGACGACCCGGCGGTCCCGCGCCGTGGTGTGCGAGGTGTCCATCTGCTGCGCGGTGGACCCGCCGACGCGCGCGTCCGGCACGGTGCGCAACCGTTCGATCGTGGCGTGTTCCCCGGCCGACTCCGGCCGATCCTTCGCGAAGGCCAGGATTTCCGTCCAGCCACCCGCCGTTCGCGCCTGCCGGGCGTGACCGACACCCTCCGTCGTGGAGACCGCCGCGAGCACTGCCGAGGCCCGTTCGGTACGCGCCATCACCGCGATCGGCGCACCCGACTGCTCCGGGAAGGCCGCACTCAACGTCGCCTGCGCCGCGATCGACTCGGGCTTCGAGGTGAAGCCGTCACCCTGCCGCAGCGGGTCCGGCAGCGCGAACGCAGTCAGCGCACCCGCCCCCAGCAGTACGACCCCCGCCACCAACACCGCGATCGGCCGCCGGGAGACCCCCGTCCCGATCCGCGCGTACGCCCCGCGGCCACGCTTGGGCTCGCTGCCGAACGCGGGCACGAACGGCCAGAACACCCGCCGCCCGAGCAACACCAGCACCGCCGGCAACAACGTCGTCATCACCGCGAGCGCACACGCCACGCCCACGGCGCCGACCGGCCCCATACCCCGACTGCTGTTCAGATCCGCGGCGGTCAGGCACAACAGCCCCACCACGACCGTCCCCGACGAGGCCACAATGGCCGGCCCACATCCGCGCAGGGAGGCAAACATCGCGTCCAACGGGCGTGCGTGGAACCGTAGTTCCTCGCGGTACCGGGCCACCAGAAGCAGCGCGTAATCGGTACCCGCACCGAACACGAGAACCGTCAACACACCCGAACTCTGTCCGGTGACGGTGATCCCGAACGCCCGCACCAACCCGTACACCGCCGCCGTCGCGACCGCCACCGCGACACCGGCGCACGCGAGCGGCACGAACCACAGGTACGGGCTGCGATAGGTCAACATCAGCAACACCGCGACCACGATCACGCTGGCCAGCAACAGCGTCCCGTCGATCGAGTCGAACACCTCCCCCATGTCCGCCTCGATCCCACCGGGCCCACCGAGTCGCACGCTGAGCCCGTCCGGATGCCGATCGAGCACCTTGCGAATGTCCGGGACGATCTCATCCGGCTCGGCGCCACGCCGATCGACGGACAACGCGTAGCGCAACGTCGCGTGGTCGACCGACTCCTCCGCCACCGGCCCCGGACCGGCCACCAACGGATGCCGAGTCACCACCTCGGCGACCTGACCGGCCGCCAACTCCCGGTCGGCGACCGTCAATCCGCCGTCCCGGTGATACACGAGCTGCACGTCCATCGCGTCACCGCCGGGCAACCCTGCCTGAACCTTGGCCACTTGGGTCGACTCGGCGTTCGCCGGCAGGTAGTCCACGGCCTCGTTGCGCTGCACATCGGCGAGCTTGGACGCGAACATCCCGGCCACCAGGACGACAAGAATCCAGCCGCCCACGACGGCCCACGGCACCGCCCACAACCGCCCCCGGCGGGCCGGGGCGGTCTCTTCCTTCGAGAGTGTCTCCATGCCGTCAAGGCTCTCGGCCGCCCGGGTCGGAGGCGTCCGGCGGACGGCCGATGTCCGGGTTACTCCGGGCGATGTCCGGGGGTGGTGACTAATCCCGTGGGAGTAATGGCGGGGAGTAGGGCGGGGGTTTGGGGCAGGGGTGCTTACGAAGGGAAGGGAGGGTGGCTGCCGGGTGGGGGCGGTGGCTGCGGGGGCGAGGGCGGGGTGGGTGGCTGCCTGGGGGTCGAGGGGCGCGGTCCGCCGGCTGCACCGCGCCGAGATTCCGGTGGCGCGCACACCGTGCGTCCCGCCGCCCCACGCGGCGACCGACGCCCCCGTGAGCGCCGGTCGCCGACGGCCACCTCAGTGGCGAGGAAGAGACCATGGACTCTCTCGACTCCGGATCGAGACGCCCGCTCCCCTGGATCGAGAACCTAGGCGTGGCGCGGAGAAACGGAATCAGTTACGGATAGGTAGTCGCGAGGAGCTGCGAAAAGGCGCGAGAAGGCTCGAAGAGGCGCCAGGTGGTGCGAGGAGGTGTGCCTATGGGCGCTTGAAGCGGTGGTACGGCCTGCGCGCCTTGAACGTGATGTCCAACTCCGGCGGCCGCAACGAGTCGTCGGGGGGGCAACTCGTGGGTGAGCGAACCGACCAGCGCCAAGTAGCCCTTGAGCGCGTCGGGTTCGCGGATCCCCCGGCCGGCGGCGTACGCGAATTCGGATGAGGCGGCGGCGAAGACGTCCCGGCTCCCGATCAGGAACGCGGTACGCGCGTACGTCACGGGCCGCAGCCACTCCCTCGTGTCGCGATGCCCACTCTGCCGCAGCCACGCGGCGGCATCCCGTTCCGTGCGCTCCTCGCGAGTCTCCACCGTGAGCGGCGTACCAGCCGTCAACCGCCGCCTGACCCGCGGCCACGCGCTCGGGCGCAGTCCGAGTGAATGATGCATCAGCACCAGGTCCACCCGACCGCCGCTCGCGTCGATGAACGCCTCGTCGTCCAACGGCACACCACTCCGCAACGGAACATGCACGACGGTACGCCGCGAATAGGCGGCGAACGAAAATAGGGCCGCCAACCGGGACAACCCGTCATGATCGCCGACCACCACGCCGTACTCCCCCAGCGGATCGGCCAACGCGGTATGCCGCAACGGCGACCAAGGTTGCACCACGCGATACTCCACCAAGCCGACGCGCGGCCGGAACTGACGCAGCCTCAACCGCACGAACACCCACCCATGGCCCCACCCATCCCGACACCTTCCCGACCCGACACCTTCCCGACCCGACAACACCACCGACGCAGCGAAGTTCCGGACGCCGGCGCAAAAGAAGGAATCGCGCCTCGGCCTCGGTGCCGGCCGCCCGCCCTGCGGGCGACCCCTCCGGCTTCGGCGCCCCGACACGCGGACCACCCACGAACTCGACCACGAGCTCGCCCGCGCCGACCGAACCGCCGGCCTCGTACAGCCAAGGGCAACCCCGGCCCCCGGCGTCGCTCCCGTACGGCAACCTCTCGGCCGAGCAGCCGCCGCCGACCCGCCGAGCACACCCGCCCGGGCGCCCGCCCCGGAGTCGCGACGCTGCGGCAAGCGGGCAAGTGCGTCGGGGGTGCCAGGCAGCGGGGCGCGCCGGTCACCGAGGCATCACGGCCGGCCGGTTCGAGGTGGTGCGGCGTCGGCTCGCCTGACGCCCGAGGCAGGCCGAGTCGATCCACTTCTGCCTGGTCCGGCCCGCCGGGTTCGGGTCCGCTCCGGGCCGGGCTGGGCTGGGCCGAAGCACTCCGAGGCCGCTCCAGAACCGCTCCGCTCCGGCCCGGTCCCGCCCGACCCCTCCTGCGATCACCCGCCGCCGAACCAAGCCGGCATGTCGAAGTGGAACGAGTCCCCCGGTGTCATCGTCCGGAGATCCTCCTCCAACGCACGCAGTCGATCCATGCCGAGCGTCTCACCCCACTTGGCACGCAACTCCTCGAAGACCGCCGCCGACTTCGCGAGCGAATCGACTCCGCGCACGGTGAGCCGAACCACCTTGCGCCGCGCGTCACTCGGATCTACACCGCGTTCGACGTAGCCCAGGCGCTCCAGGCCATCGATCGTCTTGCCCGCCGCCTGCTTCGAAACGCCCAGCAGGCGGCCGAGTTCCACAGCCGTGGTGCCGTTCGGACCGATGGCCTGGAACACGAAGCCATGCATCGGACGCAGGTCGGGATGGCCCTGCCGGGCGAGTTCCGCGTGAACCTCGTCGATGAGCATGCGAAACGCCATCAGCAGGCGCAACGGCAGCTCGAAGCCGGGCGGGTCCGATTCGGGCTCACCGCCGCCGTCCGCACTCGCCGAAACGCGCTCGCTCCCGCGATCGCCCACTCCGTCCGTACCGCCCCCGCCGCCCAGACCACCCACTTCGCCCGGACCACCCACTTTGCCCGGACCACCCACGCCGTGCGGACCGCCCGTACCGCCCGCAGGCGAATCTGTTGACATGAATAGACAACCTGGTTCACTATTTAGACAACGATGTTGTCGAGTTGCTCACGAGTCTACCGAGGAGATCAACGTATGCCCGTCATTCGCAGTGCCGACGCCCGCGTCACCACCACCCCGAACGCCGTCATGACCACCTACGCCTCCCCGACCCAGGGCGGCACCGAAGCGGCCCTGTGGCGCGTGGACATGGCCGCAGCAACCTCCGGCCCGTACCACGCCATCGACGCCGACCAGATCTGGACCGTACTCACCGGCAGCCTCACCGCCGACGTCGACGGCGAAAAGCTCACCGCAGCCACCGGCGACACGCTCGTCCTCCCGGCCGACGCCCCGCGCCAACTCCACTCGGACACCGAATCCGGCTTCTCCGCCATCGTCACCTGCCCCGCAGGAGCCCTCGCCTACAACCCGAACGACATAACCCCGCCCGGCGCCTGCGGAATGGCCCCCAAGGAGGCCGAACGCGTCCTCCCGCCATGGATCGCATAACCCACACCCCCGCAAGCCCAACCAGCCTCCGGCCCACCCACCGAAACCAACCGTGAGCCCGCCGGCCACCCTCGGCCGACGGGCTCACGTCGTCCGGACGGTCACTCCACACCCTGTGCCGCTCCCCTTCGCCACCCGCCCCACCAACGCATCCAGGTCCAGCACCAGAGCAACCCCCAAAGATCGCCACCAAACAGCAGCAACAATGCCGGACCCCCGGGGGCGGCCGGTGAGAGCGGCGGCCGGCGGCGGGGTCGCTGACAGCGGGAGGGCAGCGGCGGCCGGCGGCCGGTGACGGCCGGTGGGCGGCGGCGTGCGGGTGACGGGCGGCCAGTCGGTGCCGGTGGGCGGCGGGCGGTGGGCGGTGACCGGTGGCCGACCGGAAGCGGACCGTGGCGGGCTGCGAAGTCCGGCAGCGAACGGGTTGGCCCTGTGGCCACCGGGCCCACAGATACCGGAACTCCACAACCATCCGCCGCTGTTGGCCCCTAGACACTTGGCGGATCGCCACGAAATCGCCTCCGCGGCGCGCACCCGTCACCTCAGCGCCGCCCAGCCCAGCCCCGCACAAGACCGGCCCAACTCCTGGCACATGAACCAGAACCACAGGACCGAGCGGCGAAGCCGAGCACCATGACGCTGAAGCGGAAGCGCCAGAGCGCGACCCCGTAGTCCGGCCGCCCCGCCGCCCCGCAATCCACGCAATTCGTCAACGCCACCGCGCTTACGTGGCCCTCATCCAACTCTCACCAAGCCCTCATCAACCGCGCCTCCACCCATCCCTCACCACAAAGGCGCCTCCGCGCGGGTCACCGCAAGGGTTCGCTGCGCCAACTCCTCCAGTACGCAGGCCTCTTGCCCCGGCAGCCCGGTCCTGACCCGACTCGGCGCCATCGACGGCCAGCCCGCCGCCGCGCCATACAGGGCGCCGGCGATCGACCCCGCCACCGGCGCGGTGGTTTGGATATCCAAGCCCCCGCGTACCGTCAGGCCGATCTGCCGACACGGATCCCCATCGCCCCAGAGCAGCCCCGCCGCGACCAGGCAGGCGTTCCCAAGCGCATCCCCCCGCGTGGTGGTTCCGTAGCGCTGATGCACCTCGGCCGCCGCCTGCTCCCAGGTCCGCCCACGCGTATAGGCGACCAGAACACCCTGAATCGCGCCCGACAACCGCGATTCGAGGGGCACATGCCGCAACGACACACCGACCGCCTGCGCCGCATCCCGCGCCGTGAACGCAGCCGCCGCAAGCGCCGCACTCCACATCGCCGCGTACAGCCCCTCACCCGCGTGCGAGACAACCGCGTCCTTACGCGCCAACCGCGCCGCCCGCCTGGGATCGCCGGGAGCCACGTACCCGTACAGATCCGCTCGCGCCATCGCCTCATCGGTATCACCGCGAGCACTCCCGGCAGACACCGTCGCCGGCGGCAACGCACCACCCAGCAAGGCCAGATACGCGGCCTGCTCCGCCGGACGTGGACGCAGGAACGGCAGCGTCAGCAACCACAACGCCCCGACCTGCGCACTCGTGAATCCCGGCCCGTGCAACTCCAACACCCGCAGACTCAGCACGGCTCGATCGATCGCGTCGCTACGGTCCTCCGCGCGAGCGACATCCGGCACACCCGACCCGCCCGGGATACGCGCCGCCTCATGGGCGCCAAGGCAACGTCCGATCCAGCCTCCGTGGATGCGGTCCAGCAACGCGACACCGGGTGGCGGTGGGTCGATGGCCCCGGCCGGGGGAAGCGCGTCGTCCAGGAATCGATCGGCGTCATCCGGGCCGCCGTTGCTCCGATCCGCCCGGACCGGGACACCTCTCGGCGATCGCCGCCGCTTAGGCTCGCCTCGAGCCGGCTCATCTCGGGCAATTTCGCCCCGATTCAGCTCGCCTCGATTCGAATTGCTCGCATTTGCTTTGGCGCGACCGGTTTCGTCTCGCCCAAGACGCTGCCGTTCCAGACGGTCTCGACCAAGACGACTTCGATCCACCCGATCTTGCACAAGACGATCTTGAGCAAGACGGCCTTGGGCAGCATCTTCCGGAGCGGCACCGTCTTGAGCAAGACGGTCAGCGGAAACACCATCCCGAGCAATATCGTCTTGATCAAGACGATATTGAGCAAGACGGCCTTCGGCGATGCGCTCTTGATCAAGGCGGTCTTGCCCAAGAAGCTCTGGCCCCGGACGGGCTGGGTTCAGATGATCTCGATGAAGATGATCTCGGCCGATGCGATCCCCCTCCAGACGGTCTCGGTCGCGACCATCCTGCGCCCGCCCACCCTGAACTCGGTCGCCCAAAGTCCCACTCCCGCCGGTTCGACCACCATCGATTCGTCGATCTCGAGCCGTACCATCGCCGTTCCGATCATCTCCCGTCAGACAATCTCGCTCGCGATCATCTCGCGCCCCGCCACCCTGGTCTCGGTCAGCGCCTACCGCCCCACCAGCTCGAACTCGACCTCCGTCGGAGCGTTCGCCCCGCTCCGCAGGATCTCCCTCGCGAACATCTCGTCGCCCATCATCCGAAGCCCGAACGTCACGGGTCGGATCATCTTGCTGCAGACGATCTGGCGCTCGACGATCGCCAGGCCGATCGCCGGGCTGGCGCGAGCCACGGCCCCCGTCGTCGTTGTCGAACCGACCATCGCCGAGCCGATCGTCTTGCGACAGACGATCTGGGCGCCGAGGAATTCGCGTTCCGTCGCCGAAAGCCGGACCGTCACGATCAACGCCGGCTCGCACGCGATCGCCCGCGGCTCCGGCGTCGCGAACCACGACTCGGCGGCCCCGCCCATCGCAGGCTAAGTCACTCGCGCCTAGTTCGGAGTCGGCTGCCGGAGCCTCGCCGATGCCACCGCCGCCGGCGCCAGTTCCCCGCCCACCCCGGTCATCACCACGAGGACCGCTTCCGAGCCGAGCGTCGCCGCCCCAACCCTTGTCCGCACGGCCGGCTCCAATCCCGGCCCCGCCTCCGGCTGCGGCCTCACCCTGGCCCTCGCCCACCGCGCGGCCTCGACGCCGGCCGCTCCCGCCCGGCCTTCGACCAGCCCGCCTTCGACGGCCCGACCCAAAGTCGTCCGAATCTCGACCCCCCTCGGCCCGCAGCACCGACCGCGGCACCAGCAACTCCCGCGCCGGTTCCGCTACGCCCCGATCACCGGAACCGTCCGCCGTCCCACCCACGCCATCGCCGGCACGCAACCCATCACCCACGCCACCCAACACCCCCGACGGATCAGCCACATCCGCCGCACCCGAGGCCTCCGACGAAGCACCCCCATCCGGCCGCACTGCCCGCGCCGCCGCTGCCGCCGCCCTCGTCGCCGCCTCCGCAACACCCTCCGCGTCCCGCGCCGCCGGCCCTCCCCACCGACCCCGCCGGATGCGAGCCCGCTCCCGTTCCCCATCCCGATCGTGCGCCCGACCCAGTGCCTGCACCTGCACCTGCCCCCGCGCCTGTTCCGGCGCCTGCTGCCCTTCGCTGCGCCCGTCCTGCGCCTCTTGCGAGTCGTACCGCACGTAGTCCTCCCCGGCCGGGTGGGCAGGCCGGCACCGACCGGCGGGCGGCACTGCCCGGGACGTTCATGGCCTTGCCACCGGCAGCCGATCGCGACTGCGCGTGACGAAGCCCGCTCGTACCGCATCATGCGCCGGCCGCTTGGTGAAAGGCCAGACGCCCTACACGGCTGATTCGACCCAAATGTGACGCCCTATCACATGCCCTGCGCAGGCTACGGAACCGCCCCGGCCGAGGCCATTGGCAAGGCTTGACGAAGTCCAGACGCGACCCGCTGAAATTCGTCACGACCCAGGGGGTTCGCAAGCGCCGCGAATCGCGTACCTTATCGGCCATGACCTCGGCTCGCGCCTATGACGGTGGCATCTACTCGCCGTATTCGGAGACCCCGATCTACGACCGGCTGGTGGCCGAACGGGGCCGGCCGGAGATCGGCCCCTTCAACCTCCCCATGCCGGACTTCGCCATGCACCCGCTCTTCGGCGAACGACCGGCGCTCCCCGCCCTCCCGGCCCTCCCGTCCTCGTACTCGTCGCCCGCTCCGGCCTACGGCGCGTCGGCCCCGGGCTACGGCTACAACACGCCGGCCCCGATGCCCTCGCTGCCCGCCCCGCTGCCGGTGCCGGCGCAATACGGCGGCGGTTCCCCGCAGTACGGCGGCGGTCAGTACAACAACGCGCACCTGTCGGGCTACGCGTCGATGGCCCCGGCTGCGCCGCAGGCACCTCAGCAGGCCGTGCACCAGGCGCCGCAGCCCGGCGCCGGGCAGTACGCCGCGCAGTACGTGCAGCCGCCCCAGGTCCCGACGCCGCGCGTGCCGAACATGGGTGAGCCGGGCCAGTTCCCGCCTCGCTACTGATTCGCGCACCGGCCGTAGGACACTGCCGGTCGAGTACCCGAGCCGTACGTACTCGACGACTCGCGCGGATCCGACCCGTCGCCACGTGCACGAGTCGGGAATCGCGTCGAGCATCGAGTCGCTCCACCGCACGTCGTGTGGCACCTCCCGAACAGGGCGGCGTCGCACCGATCCCCCGCCGGCCTCCCCCGGACCGGCGTGAAAAAGTGAACGCATGCACCACCTCGCCTCCTTGCACGTGTATCCGATCAAGTCCGCACGCGGTATCGACCTCTCCGAGGCCGTGGTCGAACCCTGGGGTCTTGCCGACGACCGGCGTTGGATGCTCGTGGACGAGACCGGACGGTTCGTCAGCCAGCGCAAGCAGCCACTGCTCGCGACCGTGACGGTACGTCAGGAGGCGGACGGGCGACTCGCCGTAAGCGCGCCCTCGATGGACGAACTGTGGATCGAGCCGACTGCCGAGGTCCGGCTCGTCCCGGTGACCGTCTGGAACGACGAACTCGAGGCCGCTGTCGGTCCGGACGACGCGCACACGTGGTTCGGAAAGCTGCTGGGCATCGACGTCCGACTGGTCCATCTCGACGACCCGACCCGACGAACGCCCGATCAGCGCTTCGCGGATGCATCCGATCGGGTGAGTTTCGCGGACGGATTTCCGCTGCTGCTGACCACGAAGGGTTCACTCGAAGCACTGAACACCGTCATGGACTCGCAGCTGCCGATGAACCGCTTCCGCCCCAACGTCGTCATCGACGGACCCGAAGGCTGGGCCGAGGACAACTGGCGCCGAGTCCGAATCGGCGACGTCATCTTCCGTGTGGTCAAGCCGTGTTCGCGTTGCGTGATCACCACGACCGACCAACACACCGGCGCCCGTGGCCCAGAGCCGCTCAAGTCCCTCGGGAAACACCGTCGATTCGGCAACAAGCTCATTTTCGGCCAGAACCTGATCCCCGAACTCTCCCCGAACACCAAGGCCATCCTCCACGTCGGCGCCCTCGTCGAGGTCCTCGAAACCAACTGACCCACCCACGAGCACTCGACGCCCGGCAGGCGAGACCACCCGACACCGGAAACGCGCATCGACTGGGATGGGCCAACATCACGACCGGCCCGGCTCGGCTTCCGCACGTCCATTCGAGGTCAGGCCAGACATCGCTCGGCGAACTGACCGCGTACGGAGGGGCATCTTGCCGGCGGGCCCGGTCCGTGCGCGCCGTTGGGTGAAGACGGCAGTGGGGCGGCGGCGTTCGGACCGCTCCGACGAAAGTCCGCCCACGGCACACCACCGCGCCACACGCAACCATCCCCTCCGAGCCGACGCCGGCAGGAACGACCGGATGGTACGGAGGCGCGAGTTCGGGTGTCATCGGCCTCGCGGCTTGGCGCCGACGGAGGGCAAGCGGCCCGCGGCCGGTGACCCCGGGGTCGGACGGCCGGGCGCCCGGCGGCGACGCATCGTTTCGCGCCGGGTAGCGCAACGCCCGCGGCTCAAGCGGGTGACGGCTCCTCAGCCCGGCAAGGTACCCCCGTACGACTTGGCCATCCATCGCCGTGCCGGCGCGCGGAGGTGGCCATTCGGCGAGCGCGCTGGTCGTAAGTCGCACCCACCGTAAGGACGTCCGTCCAGCTCGATCGTCAGGACAGGCCCGGTGCCGATGGGTGCTCTTATCGCCCAAGAGGTCCACGACGGGAGGGCAGCCGATGAGCCGGACTCGACGAACGTCCAACGGCGAGTGGACGCCACGCTTCGCCGCTGCGGGCGGCGGCAGATATCGGCACGCGAGGGGCGCCGGCCCGGCGGGCGGCCGGCGGTCAACGGAGGAGGCCGCGAGGTGGCACGCAGCGGTGTCGCCGCGATCGACACAAGCGAACCGCCATTCGGTGTCCGGCATATCGCCACCGTGGACGGCACCTCCTCACCTGATGGAGCACCGACGCACCCCCTTCAGCACACCGGATCCGCCCGCCCGACCCCGCACCGGCAGCAACGCCCGCGCGCCCGCGCAGGAGAGTTCAGTCCAAACAAAGCACGTCCACACCCGGCCGAGCGGCGACAACCGGCTACCCATGCGCGGGCGGCCGTACGCCCGCCCGTCGAGCCGTCACACACGCCACCGCTCGACGCAGGGCTGACGTGCACGCGGTATCACGTAGCCATCCATCGACACACGAAGGCAACTGCGGGACAGGGATGTTCGACGCGCGGGCGACCGTCCGTCCCCCGGCCCTCCGTCGCACGCCCCGCCCGCCCGCACGCCCGGCCGTCACGTCCGGCAGCGGGAAGCTGAGCCGTCGTCGGACAAGGCCGTCGGCCGGCCGGGGCCCATGGTGGGCCCGCCAACCGACGCATAACCCTACCCATCGCCCCACCCACGCCGGTTCGACGTCAGGGCCACCGGCGCGCACAGCCGGGTGACACCTGCCTCGTCCGCCCCTGCGCCCACAGCGCCTTGCTACACCGCCGTGCCGTACCGCCACTTGGCGCACTACCGTCACCCGCGCGGGCGGCTCCTCCCGCGCGCCTCGATCCAGCGCCGTTCCGGGTCGCCCCGCGCCGGGCACGCTGAATCCCCCACTACCTCGGACCGTCCGGCACGTTCCTGCCGGGTGAGGGGACACGACCACATGGCCACCGTCACGTTCGACCGCGCCACCCGTCGGTACACCAAGGGCGACAGGCCCGCCGTCGACAACCTCTCGCTCGAAATCGGCGACGGGGAATTCCTGGTCCTGGTCGGCCCGTCCGGCTCCGGCAAGAGCACCGCTCTCCGCATGCTCGCGGGCCTGGAGGACGTGAACTCCGGCGCGATCCGAATCGGCGACCGGGACGTCACGAACCTCGAACCCAAAGAGCGCGACATCGCGATGGTGTTCCAGAATTACGCGCTCTACCCGCACATGACGGTGGCCGAGAACATGGCCTTCGCGCTCAAGATCGCACATCAATCCAAGGACGAGATCGCCCGGCGGGTCGCCGAGGCCGCGAAGATCCTCGACCTCACCGAGTACCTCGATCGCAAGCCGAAGGCCCTCTCCGGCGGCCAGCGGCAACGCGTCGCGATGGGCCGCGCGATCGTACGCGAGCCCCGCGTATTCCTGATGGATGAACCCCTGTCCAACCTCGACGCCAAGCTCCGCGTCCAGACCCGCATCCAAATCGCGGGTCTACAAAGGCGGTTGGGTACCACGACGGTTTACGTGACGCACGATCAGGTCGAGGCGATGACCATGGGCGACCGCGTCGCCGTACTGAAGGACGGCATCCTCCAGCAGGTCGCGACACCACGCCAGATGTACGAGCGCCCGATCAACGTATTCGTCGCCGGCTTCATCGGCTCACCATCGATGAACCTGATCGACACCGAACTGACCGAGGGCGGCATCCGTTTCGGCGACGTCCTGGTCCCGCTCACCCGCGAAGCGCAGGCCACCACCCGAGCCGAGAACGCCGAGCGAATCACGGTCGGCATCCGTCCCGAACACCTCGAGGTCACCTCGGGCACGGATGCGCGCGGCTTGGCCATCACGGTCGACGTCGTCGAGGAACTCGGCTCCGACGCCTACGTATACGGCACCGCCCAGGTCGGCGGCACGCCCACCACACTGGTCGTCCGTGTCGCCGGCGCCAATGTTCCCCAAAAGGGCGAGACCCTGCACCTCACCCCTCGCGCCGACGAGATCCACAAGTTCTCGAAGTCCACGGGCGAACGCCTCACCGACTGAACCGACTTCTTCCCCACCCGGCCCCTGCCCGCATCTTTTCCGACCCCTTCCCGCATCCGCCCCGGCGCCTTCTCGCACCGGCCGGTCCGCCCGTCAACCCGGCCCCGCGTCCGAGCCGCCGTCCCGCACGGCCCGGACGCGGGTTCACGGATGTGTGCTCAGCCCGCCGCCTCGCGCAATGCCTGCTGGAGGTGGGTGGTGCGCAGACGGGTCGGGTCGGCGGCGACCGCGGCAGCGAGTGCGGGGCCGGCCGCGTGCACGATCGAGACGTGGCGTTCGCCTCGGGTGACAAGCGTGTACATGAGGGCCCGGGTGTAGGCGTCGGCACCTTCGGCGGGGAGTACGACGACTGCCGCCGGGCGGCGGATGCCAAGGGATTGACGGGCCGTCAAGGCCCAGCCGTGACGCAGCTCGGCTCGCCGAACGGCCTCCGGAGCGGCCGTGCCGAAGGCCACCACCACCCGGCCGTCGGGAAGCGCCTCGCGGACAATTCCCTGAACCACACCGCCACTTGCGTCGGGCATGGCCCGAATCACGCAGTCCCCGACGTCGATCGCACCGGTCACGCCGTCGCCGGACACAGCGGAACTCCCCGCCCCAGGGCCGGTTTCCCGACCGGGGTTGAGCCTGACCTTGAGCGCGGCGTTCAGCGCCGTCGCGCCGGCGGGACCGGTCGCAAGGGGAGCGACCACGAGTACATCCCGGGCCGCGATCCCGATCGCCCGCGGAATCGAGTCGGCGACCAGCTGCGCGCACCGATGGGCTGCCTCCTCGCCGCTGTGGGCGGGGATCAGAACGACGCGGCGTTCGGGATCCTGGATCGGAGGCAGCCGGCCGTCCCGAATGCCGTCGGCGAGCGCCGCCGGCGGATCGTCGGGAACCGTCGGAGCAACCAGGGCGCGGATCGCACCGGTGGCCGCAAGGTCGGTGAACACCCGTCCCGGACCCGTCGATTCGAGGCCGGCCGGGTCGCCGGCCAACAGGATCCTGGCACCGTCGGGTACGGCCTCGAAGATCGCGGCGGCGGCGGTGACGTCGAGCAGCGTCGCGTCGGTGACGACGAGGAGGTCGAGTTCGAGGGTGCCGTCCGGGCCGCGCTCCATCGCGGCCAGTTCCCGGAGTCCGACCGCACCCGCGCCGAGTCGGTCCCGGCCGTCGATGGTCGGTGCGACAACGGCTACCCGCAATCCGGCGTTCCGAGCGTTCGCGGCGACGGTCAGAACCGCAGCCGGCGGTTCCTCGCCGGGGCCCGCGGCGTACAGAAGGACGCCGTTCGTACCCAGCGCGCGATCGAGCTTGGTGTCGCCGGTCTCCGGCCACGGTTCGACCGTGGACATCAGCCGGACGACCGCTTCGGCAATAGCCTCCTCGGCGAGGGCGTAATCGTCCAGGGCGAGCAAAACGCCGCCCACGGCGGCGAGTTCGTCGGGTTCTTCGAAGCCTTCATCGAAATCGGCATCGAAGTCGTCGGCGGGTTCACTGATTTCGTCGAAGTCGCCGTCAGCGTCCGCAAGCCCCGCCGGCGCTGCGGCGAAAGCCATCACACGGCCCTCGGCGAGTATGGCCCGCAGCGCGGTATCGGGGTCGCCGACCTCGAAGTGCGCGAGCGCCGCCCGGGCGGCATCGGCCTCGATCGCGGTATCGCCCTGTCGAGCGGCCCGCCGCAGCAGCCACAACACGATCGCGCGCACCCGTCGAGGATCGTCGGCGATCCATCCGGCGCCGAGCGCCCCACGGGCAAACAGGTCGGCCTGCTGAGGGGCGATCCCGGGCACCGCGAGCAGTGCCCACGGATCGGCCGCCAACGTCTCTGCGGCCTCGCTGCCCAGCGCAGTGGCCACCTGCGGCGCCATCCGCTCGGGCGCCCCTGATGCCGCCAAGAGCCGGGCGACGTCGGCAACGACTGCGGCGAAGGGCCGCCGAGCCGGGTCGGGTAGCGGCGGCGGCGCCGGCGCTGTTTTCGCCGCACCTGCTGCGGATCTCGCGGTCGCAACTACCTCCGCGGCGCCTCCGATTCCGGGCCCTACCCAACCACCATCGCCGGCAATGTTGTCGCGACGCGAACTCGACCGACCAGTTCCGCCCCCCGAAGCCGGGCCGGCGTGCGCCTCCGCCCCACTCCCTGGTTGCCACCGCTCTCCACTCAGAGCACCGCTCTCCCGCCCCGGCCTTCCTCCGCTCTCGCTGGTCCCCGAATCACCGAGAGCACCGCTCTCGCTATCCGGCATCGGCACCGCGCCGCCGGCACCCGACTGTTCGAGAGCATCGCTCTCCGTTTTCGGATCGGGCATTGCGTCTGGCTGTGGCGCGTCGCTAACACCGCCTCGACCGTCGAGAGCGCTGCTCTCGATCTTTGGCTCGAATTCGTCCCGCTCGCTGCCCGAGACGGCGAGAGCGGTGCTCTCGGCTTCTCGACTCGGGACCGAACCGGTTTCGATCGCATCCGCGTGAGCACTGCTCTCGTTTTCCGAGATTGCCTCAGAAGCGGATGAAGCTTCGAGAGCGGTGCTCTCGGGGTCCGGGCTCGATGTCACTACCGAGCGGTTTCGGTCGGCGAGAGCACTGCTCTCAACATCGGGCTTCGACTCACCGCGATCAGCCGCCGAATTGTCGAGAGCAGTGCTCTCAGGGTGGCGGGCTTGCACTTCGGCAGATTCGCCACCAGCTAGCGAGGCCGGTGTTGCACCAGCAATTTCCGACGAGGCGAGAGCAGTGCTCTCGGCAAGGGGGCCCTGCGCCTCACCCGGTCCGTCGCCGGCGGCGGGTGGCGAAGGTGGGCCTGCGGCATCCGAAGCGGCGAGAGCAGTGCTCTCGGTTCTTCCGGTCTGCGTCCCACCGGATTCATCGCCGACAGGTGCGGCCATCGCTGCCTTCGCGACATCAGAAGAGGTGAGAGCGGTGCTCTCGGCGAGGCGACCCTGCGCCTCACCCGGACCGTCGACAGCGGCCGGGGACAGAGATGCGCTCGCGGCGTCCGAGGCAGCGAGAGCGGTGCTCTCGGTGGTTCCGTTTCGCGCCGCGCTCTGGTCGTTGTCGGCGGGTGGGGCCGCAGGTGGATTTGGGGCGCTCTCAGGGGCGAGAGCGGTGCTCTCGGCGGCGTGATTTGGCACTGCGGTGGGGGTGTTGTCCGTGGTTGAGGCTGTGGGTGAAGGGTTGTGAGTGGTGGCCTCGGTGTGTGCGGTTGGTGGCAGTTCGACGTCGCGCATCGGGCGGGAGTGGAGAGCGGTGCTCTCTTCGTTGGTCGACGATGCGTTGGTGGCGTTCTCCTCGCGCGCGGCGGTTTCGGCGGCGGCGAGGGCTGCCGCTTCGGCGGCTTCGGCGGCCAACGCGCTACGTCTGCGGGCGCGCTCGGCGCCGTCCCCGTGTGGGGTATCGATGTGGTCGACGCCGCCGACGACTGTCGGGGCTTCGCCGCGCGCCAGTCTTGCGAGTTGATCGCGTAGGAGGGCCACCGGATCAGGCTTCGGACGAGCCTCGGGGGCATCAGGGGCATGGGCCGAGGCGGCCTCCGGGTTCGTGAGCGCGGAGTCAACGGTCTGGGACGTTCCCTCGCCGCCGGATCGGCCTTCGGTCTCGCCTCGTTCATCGGCCTTGGACTCGACGGCGTCCTGCGGGCCGCTTTCCATGTCGCCGTCGCTCATGCCGACACCACCTGCACCACCAACGCCACCCGTACTCACGTCAACCACACCCGACCCAAACTCGTTCGCTCGAACGCCCCGAAGCACCACCGGCCACGCCGGCATCACCGGCCCGCACCGGGATCGATGATCCCAAACTGCCTCACCCCACCCTCCCGCCGCTCCGAAGGCCCGGCCCGACACGTACGAATCCACCGGACGCTCGGCCGCCACCTCGACTGGTCAAGACCATGGTCGGGACCGCCGACGCCTCAGCAACGTACCTACGGTCTACCTCACGCGCGGGACGCACCCGGCCTCCGATCCAGGCGAGGCAGCCCTTCGGGGTGGACCCCCGTTCCGCCGACGGCCGAACCTTCGTCCCTGGCGCCGGGCCCTCCCCGGGCGACGAACCGGGCCGCCCTCCGCCCCGGCGCCCCGCCCCGACGTCGCCGACGCCGACGCCGATACCGACGCCGACGCCGTCGCCGACGCCGACGCCGACGAAAGCAGCCAAGCCTGATGCCACCCGCGTTTCAAATGGCCCGCCACCACACACATCAACACGCCCGCGCCCGCGCCACCTCGCCTCAGCGAAGCCGAAACGCACCTCAACCCCGCTCCTCCAGCCATCCCCGACCACCGCCGCCATTCCAAGTCCGGCTCTCGCCGAACGTGCCCCGTCCGACCCAGCCCAGTTGCCGAACCACCCGGCCACCCCCGTGCTGACGTGCGCCGTCCGACGCAGCCCAAACCAGCCCAGACGCGGAACCCCGAGCCGGCATGCGCCGTTCGACGCAGCCCGGCCCGGCCTCGCCCCATACCGGCCGCCTCGCGCAGGCCGGCGTCGATCGAACCCCGCTCTCGCCGGCGCGCCCCGTCCGACCCAGCCCAACCCCCGAACCACCGGGCCACCCCGCGCCGGCATGCGCCGCCCGACGCAGGCCGGCCCGGATCCGGGACCCCGGGCCGCCGTGCGCCGTCCGACACAGCCCAGCCGGGACCCGTACCGGTCGCCTCGCGCAGGCCGGCGTCGATCGAGCCCGGCTCTCGCCAGCATGCGCCGTCCGACACAGCCCAGCCCTGACCCGGAACCCCGGGCCGGAGTGCGCCGTCCGACACAGCCCGGCCCAGCCCAGCCCGGATCCGGAACCCCGGGCCGGAGTGCGCCGTCCGACACAGCCCGGCCCGGACCCGTACCGGCCGCCTCGCGCAGGCCGGCGTCGATCGAACCCCGCTCTCGCCGGCGCGCCCCGTCACACCCAGCCCCAGCCCGGACTCAGGCCACCCCGGGCCGGCGTGCCCGTCCGACCCGGCCCAGGCCGGCCTCGCCCCGTACCGGCCGCCTCGTGGGCCGGCGTCGGTGTCGATGGCGGCTGTGTTTGGTGGGGGTGGTTTGGGTGGGGTTAGGCCTGGCTCCAGGTGTGGTCGGGGTAGCCGGTCATGGGTTGGGAGACGTCTTCGAGGGCGGAGCGGATTTCGGTGGGGAGGACGACTGCTTCGGCGGCCAGGGAGGCGCGGAGTTGGGTGGCGTTGCGGGCGCCGACGATCGGGGCGACGACGCCGGGGCGGTCGCGGACCCAGGACAGGGCTACCTCGATGGGGGCGGCGCCCAGGCCGTCGGCGGCGGTGGCGAGAGCGTCGACGATGCGGCGGGAGTGGTCGTCGAGGTAGGGGGCGACGAAGGGGCCCATGTGGGCGGAGGCGCCTCGGGAGTCGGCGGGCATGGCGTGGCGGTACTTGCCGGTCAGGACGCCTCGGCCGAGGGGCGACCACGGGAGCAGGCCGACGCCCAAGTCGAGAGCGGCCGGCAGGACCTCGCGTTCGATGCCGCGTTGGAGCAGGGAGTACTCCATCTGGGTGCTGGCCACGACCACCCGGCCCGGGGCGGCGGACTGCCAGGTGGCCGCCTTCGCGAGTTGCCAGCCGCAGAAGTTGGAGACGCCGACGTATCGGGCCCGGCCGCTGGTGACCGCGAGGTCGAGTGCGTGCAGGGTTTCCTCGAGCGGCGTCGACGGGTCGTACGCGTGCAGTTGCCACAGGTCGACGTGGTCGGTGCCGAGGCGGGCCAGCGAGTGGTCGAGGGCTTGGAGCAGGTGTCCGCGCGACCCGTCGAAGCGGCGTTCGCTGTACGGCACGCTCGCGGCCTTGGTGGCGATGACCAGCTCCGAGCGCGGGATGTACCCGTCCAGGAGTCGGCCGATCATGTACTCGGCCTCGCCGTCCGCGTACACGTCGGCGGTGTCCACGAGGTTGCCGCCGGCGTCCAGATATGCCTTCATCTGGTCGGCCGCGTCGTGCTCGTCCGTGTCTCGTCCCCACGTCATGGTGCCCAGGCCCATGCGGGAGACCCGCAGGCCGGTGCGGCCGAGATGTCGCTGCTCCATGGCACCGGAGACTAGCCGTTCCCTCCCCCGCGCCGCCGTTGGCGGGGCCGTTCGGCGGTATGCCGGCCGAGTAGGTTACCGGCTGGTAGCTCACACGATATGGTCGGCCGAGACGAGCTGCTCGGCTTGCCCGGATCGTCCGGTGATTCGGCCGTGATCCGGGCGGTAATCGTCCGGTGATTCGGGCGGGGATCGTCCGGTGATTCGGGCGGTGATCGTCCGGTGATTCGGGCGGGGATCGTCCGGTGATTCGTCCGTTGATCCGGGCGGTGATCGTCCGTTGATTCGGTCGGTGACCGGTGGCGATCCAGGAGTGATCGGGATGGTGATCCGGCCGGTGTCGCGAGGGCTGGATGCGTCCAGGGCCCGCTCGATGCCGGACGGTACGCCGTCCGGGTATCAGTCGGGAAACGGTCGACAACGAGCAGCAACAAGCGAAACCGAGCGGCAACGAACACCGCGACGTCAATACGAAAGCAACCGAACGCCGCCCAGGCGTGAGAGAGACGTCGGACAGACGTCGAACAGGGGGTCCGCGAATATGCGACTCGGTATCAACCTCGGCTACTTCGGTGCCGGCAACGACGCCGACAACCTGGCGGTGGCCCAGGAGGCCGACCGTCTCGACTACGCGGTCTGCTGGGCCGCGGAGGCCTACGGATCGGACGCGGCCACGGTGTTGTCCTGGGTCGCCGCGCAGACCACCCGGATCGATGTCGGCTCGGCGATCTTCCAGATCCCGGCCCGGACGCCCACCATGACCGCGATGACCGCCGCGACCCTGGATGTACTCTCCAACGGCCGGTTCCGACTCGGGCTGGGCGTGTCCGGGCCGCAGGTGTCCGAGGGCTGGTACGGGGTCAAGTTCGACAAACCGCTCGCGCGCACCCGCGAGTACGTCGAGGTGATCCGGAAGGCGATGCGCCGCGAGCGGGTCGACCACCAGGGCGCCAACTGGACGCTGCCGCTGCCCGGCGGCCCGGGCAAGCCGCTCAAGCTCACCGTGCACCCGGTACGCGAGCACATCCCGCTGTACATCGCGGCCGTGGGCCCGAAGAACCTCGAACTCAGCGGCGAGATCGCCGACGGCTGGCTCGGCGTCTTCTACGCGCCGGAGCACGCCGAGGAGTCGCTCAAGCACATCCGCGCGGGCCGGGAGAAGGCCGGCGCGTCGATGGCCGACTTCGACGTCGTGCCCACCGTTCCGCTCGTGGTCGGCGACGACCCGCGGCAGGCCGCCGACCAGGTACGCGGTTATGCCGCGCTGTACGTGGGCGGGATGGGCAGCCGAGACCAGAACTTCTACAACCGGCTCGCGGTCCGGATGGGCTACGAGGCCGA
Source organism: Embleya sp. NPDC025285 (assembly GCF_055558835.1). Classification (NCBI taxonomy): domain Bacteria; kingdom Bacillati; phylum Actinomycetota; class Actinomycetes; order Kitasatosporales; family Streptomycetaceae; genus Embleya; species Embleya sp. NPDC025285. The sequence goes on along the minus strand of NZ_JBVHLU010000106.1, from coordinate 2,937 downwards.
GGCCAAGGAGATCCAGGACAAGTTCCTGGCCAAGGACTACTCGGGCGCCGGCGCGGCCGTCCCGTACGACTTCATCGACAAGACCAGCCTGCTCGGTGGCAAGGAGCGGATCGCGGAGCGGATGCAGGCGTACGCCGATACGGGTGTCACGACGCTGACGATCGCGCCGAACGGCAACACGCTCGACGAGCGGATCGCGGCGCTGCGGCTCGCGGCGGAGGCGTTGGAGTTGTCGGGCACGGGGTCCTGAGGCGAGCGACCTACGGGTCTTGGGAGCTTCGGGCGCCTTGGGCGCCTTGGGCACCTTGGGTGCTTTATGTACTTCAGCGACCTATACGTCTTGCGTGACTCTCTCTACGTCTTGCGTGACTTCGGCGACTCGGTGACGTCGGCGACTCGGTGAAGTCGGTGACTTGGTGACGTCGGTGATTTCGGCGACTTGGGCGACTCGGTGTCCTGGCTCCGCGCCTGCCCCGGCGGGGACGGCCCCCGGTCGATGGCGCGAGCCGGGTCGAGTAGCGCCGGTCGGTTCGAGTACCCCGGCGGCGGGTTCCGCGATGTGGGACCCGCCGCCTACCGGTGCGTCGTGCGCACTCGTCAGCGCGGGCCGGGGACGCGCGCCGCGATCACCTCGGCGAATTCCAGAAGGCGGCGGATCTGGCCCGGGCCGCCGTCCTCCAGCGACTTGCTGAACCGGTAGGCCTCCTGCCGGAAGCGGCCGGTGGACGCGCCGTCCTCGCCGCGCACGGTGGCGATCTCCTGGAGGGTCGGCGTGGCCAGGAACACGAACGCGCCACGCAGCTGCCGCCGTCCGTCGGTGTCGGTGCCCACCAGGGTCCGTATCCCGACGTGCGACACCGAGCCGAGCGGAATCACCTGCACGGAGGAGTCCAGCACCGTGCCACCGGGGGCGGACGGGTCGGTCATGTCCTCGCTGTGCCAGAGCACGAGCCGCCGGTCGTCGCAGACCGCGGCCTCCTGCCATACCGAGGTGCCGTTCGCGTTGATGTCAACGACCCGTTCGAGGGTGAACCCGCGCACCGGACGCCGGCCGAGCACCGAGCCCAGTGCCTCCATCGCCACGTCCGGGTGCAGCAGGTAGGACCGCACCGCGTCCTCGAGCTGGGTATGCGAGGACCAGTCGGCCCCGGCGGCTCCGGCCCCCGGAACCTGGGCCGGGCGCGTCCCCGATGTGCGCTGCCTGCCCGACTTGCCGAACATCCCCACCTGCTTCCGCCGCGTCTGTACAAGCAGAAGCCTACGAGAGTCCGGCGTGGGCGGCGCCAGGGTCCACCGCTTGATCGATCACAGAACGAAATCAGGCCGCGGCGGGGGAGTCCAGTGCGTCCCCGCCACGGCCGGTACAGAGGTCAACGACCGTACGCGGCAAAGGACACGAGCGATGGGCATGGGGCGGGAGAGCGGGGCGGGAGCGCGAGGCGACGCGGCGGGGCCCGGTGGGTGAGGCGGGTGAGGCGGGTGCGTTGATGGCGGTGGATGCGCCGGCTGTGGCGGGTTCGTTGGCCGTGGTGTGTTCGTTGGCCGGGGCGGGTGCGCCGGTGTGGCCGGTTTGTTGGCTGTGGCCGGTTCGTTGGCTGTGGCGAGTCCTTTGTTACAGCCATCCGCTCTTGCGGAACATCCGGTGCAGTACGAAGCATGAGGCCACCATCAGGGTGACCGCGCCCGGGTAGCCCCACACCGATCCGAGTTCCGGCATGTGGTCGAAGTTCATGCCGTACACGCCGGCGATCATCGTCGGTACGGCGAAGATCGCCGCCCATGCGGAGATCTTGCGCATGTCCTCGTTCTGCCGGACGCCCACCTGCGCGAGGTGCGCGCCGAGTACGTCGGACAACAAGCGGTCGAAGGACTCGATCTGTTCGGTGACCCTGGTCACATGGTCGGCCACGTCCCGGAAGAACGGCCGGGTCTCGGGGGGTACGAAGGCGACCTCCACCGTGGCCAGTTTCCGTATCGGCTCGATCAGAGGCAGCGCGGCGCGCCGGCACTCCAGGACCTCGCGCTTGAGCAGGTAGATGCGTTCGGCGTCGTTCTCGCGGCTGGGCGAGAAGACCCGCGCCTCCAGTTCCTCAAGGTCGGTCTCGAGTTCGCCGGCGATGGCCAGGTACGCGTCCACCACGGCGTCGGCAACCGCGTACATCACCGCGCCCGGGCCGTGCTTGAGCAGTTCGGGCTGCTTCTCGACTCGGCGACGGACCGACTTCAGCTCCGCACCCGGCCCATGACGCACCGTCACCACGAACGAGTCGCCGACGAACATCATCAGTTCCCCGGTCTCCACGGAGGAGGTCTCGTCGTAGTAGTGCAAGGTCTTGAGCACGAGAAAGATCGAATCGTCGTATGTCTCCAGCTTTGGCCGCTGATGCGCGTGCAGCGCGTCCTCGACGGCGAGCGGGTGCAGCCCGAACTCGCTGGTCACCAGATCGAACTCGCTCGGCGTCGGCTCGTGCAACCCGATCCACAAGAACGAGTCACCGACCCGCCGAGCCTCGTCCAAGGCATCCGAGAAGTCGGCGGGGCCTTCGGTCCGGCGGCCGTTGGTGTAAATGGCGCAGTCGACGATCACTGGGGCATTTTAGTTGTGACGGCTGCGGTGTCGGCTCGCGAGGCCGGATTTTGTGTGGGGAGGGCTGAGTCGGGGCGGTGTGGGGAGAGGTGGGTCGCAAGGGCGACGGACCGGAAGACCCGAGCCGCAAGGGCGACGGACCGGAAGACCCGAGCCGCAAGGGCGACGGACCGGAAGACCCGAGCCGCAAGGGCGACGGACCGGAAGGCCCGAATCGCGGAGACAGCGGGCCGACGCGCCAGAGTCGTGTCCCGTGGCGTTGCTGCTTGTTGGGCGACTTCGTCGCCGGCTCGCGAGGCACCGCCTTTTTTCTCTCCCCCGCTTCGCTCCTCCGAGAAAAAAGGCGGTGC
>NZ_JBVHLU010000105.1:0-35980 GCF_055558835.1 Embleya sp. NPDC025285 | reverse complement strand
ACACCCTCCCCCCACCCCGTACCATCCGCCCCCGCCGCGAACGCCTTGCACCGACCATCCACCGCAAGACCCCGCTGCCGACTGAACTCCACGAAGATTCCCGGGGTGGTCATCACCGCGGCTCCGCCGGCCAGCGCCAGGGTGCACTCACCCTGCCGCAACGCCTGCACAGCCAGATGCAACGCCGTCAACGACGCCGAACACGCCGAATCGACCGTGATCGCCGGACCCTCCAGACCGAACGTGTACGCCAGACGACCCGACAACACACTGGCGGCGGCGCCGGTGAGTTGGTGCCCCTCGGTCCCGTCGCCGGTCCCGCCCCCGCTGCCGCCGGTCATCAGGACCGATCCGACGAAGGCCCCGACGGGTTGTCCCTTGAGACCGCCGGGATCGATCCCCGCGCGTTCGAAGGTCTCCCACGCGATCTCCAGGAGCAGCCGCTGCTGGGGGTCCATCGCGGCGGCCTCGCGCGGGCTGATCCCGAACAGGTCCGCGTCGAACTCCGAGGCGTCGTCGAGGAAGGCGCCTTCGCCGACGTAGGTGTGGCCCGACCGGTCGGGGTCCGGGTCGAAGAGCGTCCCGGTGTCCCAGCCGCGGTCGGTGGGGAAGGCCGAGACCGCGTCGGTTCCGGTGGCCACCAGCTCCCACAGGTCCTCCGGCGAGCGCACGCCCCCGGGGAAGCGGCAGCCCATCGCCACGATCGCCACCGGCTCGTGGGCTGCCGCCGTCAGCTCGCGCGTTTGCGCGCGGAGCGACTCGACCTCCTTCAGCGAGGCCCGCAGGGCCTCGACGAACCTCTCGTCAGCGACCGCCATCGTGCTCCTCCGTCCGTGCGTGTGCCGCGTTGTCGGGGTCGGTGACGGGGTCGTCGTGCTCGCCGTACGGGCCGTCGTGCAGCGCCATCGCGAGCAGCCCCTCGGCGTCCATCCGGTCGATCGAGCCGGACCCCGGCCCGGGGCTGTGCTCCCGCGGTGCCGACTCGGCCGCGGCGGCGTGGCCCGCGAGTTCCAGCAGCGAGTCCAGCAGGCCGGCGTCGCGCAGCCGGGAAAGCGGGATGCCGGCCAGGGCGTCACGCACCCGACGTTCGGTGTCACGCGGTACGTCCGTCCCCTCCTCTCGGGGAGCAAGCTCCGCGGCCAAGCGCTCGGCGAGCGCCGTGGGGGTGGGGTGGTCGAACACCAGCGTCGGGGGCAGCCGCAGGCCGGTTGCGCCGGCGAGCCGGTTGCGCAGTTCCACGGCCGTCAGCGAGTCGAACCCGAGGTCCTTGAAGGCCCGGTCCCGTCCCACCGCTTCCGCGGTCGGGTAGCCCAGGACGGTCGCGGTCTCGGCGACGACCAGTTCGAGCAGTTGCCGGTCCCGCTCCGCCGGCGACAGCGCGGCCAGGCGACGCCGCAGCGCCCCGGCGCTCGTACCCCCGGCGCCCCTGCGTCGCGCCGGGCCGCGCACCAGGTCGCGCAGCACCGGGGGCAGCGTGTCGGGCCGCGTCCGGAACACGGACAGGTCGAGCCGCATCGGCAACACCAGCGGTTCGTTCACGGTCCCGGCGAGGTCGAAGAGCGCCAGCCCGTCCCGGGTCGGCAGGCCCTGGACGCCGGCGCGTGCCATCCGGGCCCGGTCGGCCCGGTCGAGTCCGGCCGTCATGTCGCTGCTCTCGGCCCACAGCCCCCAGGCCAGCGACAGCGCGGGCAGTCCGGCGTGACGTCGCCGCCGTACCAGTGCGTCCAGGAACGCGTTGGCCGCCGCGTAGTTGCCCTGTCCGGCGCTGCCCAGGGTGGCCGCGGCCGAGGAGAACACCACGAACGCCGCCAAGGGCGCGGTTCGGGTCAGCTCGTCCAGGTGGCACGCTCCGTCCACCTTGGGCCGGAACACCCGGTCGATCCGTTCCGGGGTCAGCGCGGGAATCACGCCGTCGTCCAGGACACCGGCCGCGTGCACCACGGCGGTGAGGGGGTGCGCGGCGGGCACCGACGTCAACAGCGCGACCACCGCGTCGCGATCGCCGACGTCGCACGCCGCCCACGTCGCCTCGGCGCCGTGCGTACCCAGTTCGGTGGTCAGGAGCGAGGCTTCGGCGCTCTCGTCGGCGCGCCGGCTCACCAGGAGCAGTCGGCGTACGCCGTGCTCGACGACCAGATGCCGGGCCAGGGCGCGCCCCAGGGTTCCGGAGGCGCCGGTCACCAGCACGGTGCCCGCGGGGTCCCACGCCGTGCCCGGGTCGCCGCGTTCCGGGTCCACCGGGGCGATCGGGACCACCGGGACACGTTCGAGCCGGGGAAGCATGATCCGCCCCTCGCGAACCGCGAGTTGAGGCTCGTCGGTGGCCAGTGCGGCGGACAACGCGGCGACGGAGGCCGGGTGGGCGTCGAGGTCGACCAGGACGAACCGGCCCGGGCTCTCCGCCTGGGCCGAGCGCACCAGGCCCCAGACCGCCGCGGCGGACGGATCGCCGGGAGGTTCGTCGTCCGTCGTGGCGAACGCTCCACATGTGACGACGACGCACCGCGCCGCGCTCACCGGCTCCTCAGCGATCCGGTCGCGCACCACGTCCAGGGCTCGACGGGTCGCCTCCCGGGCCCGCACCGCCTCCGCACCGGCGCCGGAGTCCGTGCCGAACACCGCGAGCACGAGGTCGGGTTCGGGCTCGCCGGCACTTGTCGCGGAGCGCAACGCGGACAGGTCGGGGAAGCGCTTCACCTCCGGGGGCAGGTCCAGGTCGTCGCCGCCGAGCACCGCCCACGCGCGGTGTCGCGGTTCACCCCGCCCGGTGGGAGCCGCGGGTGCGGCCACCCACGTGAGCCGGAACAGGTCGTCCCGGCGATCACTCGGGGCACGCAGTCCTTCGGGGGAGACCGGACGGGCGGCCAGCGAGCGCACCGTCACCGCGGGGGTGCCTTCGGTGTCCGCCACCACCACCGACACGTCCCGGTTCGTCCCCGCGGACACCCGGACCCGCACCGCCGGGCCGCACGGCCCGTGGAACGCGACGTCGTTCCAGGCGAACGGCATGGCCGCCGCACCGGGGCCGTCGCCTTGGTCGCGGAGCAGACAGGAGTGGAGCGCGGCGTCGAGCAGCGCGGGATGGGCCTGGTAGCGGCCTGCTTCGGCCGCCATGTCGTCCGGCAGCGCGGCCTCACCGTAGATCTCCTCGCCCATCCGCCACGCGGTGTGCAGGCCGTGGAACGCGGGGCCGTAGGACAGGCCGATCTCGTCGAGCCGTTCGTAGAAGTCGGTCAGGTCGACGGCTACGGCTCCCGGGGGTGGCCAGGTGCCGTCGAGGGCCGCCGGGGTCGCGGCCTGTGCCGCGGTGAGCATGCCGCGCGCGTGGCACGACCAGGGGTCCTGCGGAGCCGCGTCCTCGGGGCGGGCGTACACGCCGAGGGCCCGCGTGCCCTCCTCCTCGGCGGGCCCGACCCGGACCTGGAGTCGCACCGCGCCGTCTCCGGCGAGGAGCAGGGGTTTTTCCTGGATCAGCTCCCGGATGTGCGGGCAGTCGGTCTCGGCGCCCGCCAGCGCCGCCAGTTCCACGAACGCGGTACCGGGCACCAGCACCGTGTCACCGACGGCGTGGTCGGCGAACCACGGGTGGGTGTCCAGGGACCAGCGCGCGGTCAGCACGGTCTCGGTGGAGTCGGCGAGTTCGACGCGGGCGCCCAGGAGCGGGTGCTCCGGGCGGCCCAGGCCCGCGGCGCTCACGTCGCCGGCACCGGCGGGTGTGTCGAGCCAGAACCTACGCCGTTGAAAGGGGTAGGTCGGCAGGTCCACGACGCGTGGCGCACGGCCGGTCCAGGTCGCGGACCAGTCCACGGCGACACCGTGGGTGTACGCCTCGGCGACCGAGGCCAGGAAACGTTCCGGTCCGCCCTGGTCGCGGCGCAGCGACGCGACGGCCACGCCCGGCGTGCCCGGGTGCTCCTCCAGGATTTCCCGTAGGCCCATGGTGAGCATGGGGTGGGGGGCGGCCTCGACGAACGCGCCGTAGCCGCGGGTGATCAATTCCCGTACGGCGGGCTCGAATCGCACGGGCTCGCGCAGGTTGCGATACCAGTAGTCGCCGTCGAGTCCCGTGGTGTCCTGGAAGGCGCCGGTCAGCGTCGACATGAAGGCGATGCGGGCCGGCTCCGGGCGAATCTCGGCGAGGTCGTGGGCCATCCGCTCGCGTACGGCTTCCACGTGGGGCGAGTGCGAGGCGTAGTCGACCGGGATCCGACGCGCCCACCGTCCGGTCCTTTCGCAGTGCGCGAGGAGGTCCTCGAGTGCGGCCGTGTCGCCCGTCACCACCACCGACGCCGGTCCGTTGACGGCCGCGAGGTGGATTCGTCCGTGCCAGGCCGCCGTCAGGTCCTCGGCCTCGGTGGCGGTCAGCGCCAGCGAGACCATCGCGCCGCGGCCCGCGATGGCCCTCAGGGCCCGGCTGCGCAGGGCGACCACGCGCGCGCCGTCGTCGAGGGAGAGGCCGCCCGCGACGCAGGCCGCGGCGATCTCCCCCTGCGAGTGCCCCACCACGGCGTCGGGTTCGACGCCGTACGATCGCCACAGCTCGGCGAGCGACACCATCACCGCCCACAGCGCGGGCTGGACCACGTCCACCCGTTCCGGGTCGACTCCGGTGTCCCCGCCCCGGACGACGTCCACAACGGACCAGTCGGCATACGGGGCCAGCGCGTCGGCGCACTGGGCCAGGCGGTCCCGGAAGACGGGTGCGGTGTCCCACAACCGTGCGGCCATGCCCGGCCATTGGGCTCCCTGGCCGGGAAAGACGAACACCGTCCGGCCGGGGTCACCGGCGAGCCCCTCGATCGCCGCGGGGGTCTGCCGGCCCTCCGCCACGGCGGCCAGGGCGGACAACAGTTCGTCGCGGTCGCCGCCGATGATCACGGCCCGGTGTTCGAGCGAGGCGCGGGTCGTCAGCAGCGAGTGGGCGACATCGACGGCGTCGAGTCCCGGTTCGGCGACGAGGCGCTTGCGCAGTCCGGCCGCCCTCGCCCGCAGCGCGGGCTCGCTCCCGGCCGAGAGCACCAACGGCACGGGTGTGTCGGCCGCTTGGGCGTTCGCGGCGGCATGTTCGGGTTCCCCCGTCTCGGGTGCGCGTCGAACGTGCGGGTCCGGCGTGGCGGGAGCCTGTTCCAGCACGACGTGCGCGTTGGTGCCGCTGATGCCGAACGAGGACACCGCGGCTCGACGCGGTCGCCCGGTGACGGGCCAGGGTCGTGCCTCGGTCAGCAGTTCGACCGCGCCGGACGACCAGTCGACATGGGGGGAGGGCGCGTCCACGTGCAGGGTCCGCGGCAGGATGCCGCGGCGCAGGGCCATGACCATCTTGATCACACCCGCGACGCCCGCCGCCGCCTGGGTGTGACCGATGTTCGACTTGACCGAGCCGAGCCACGCCGGGTGGTCGGTGCGGCGCCCGCTGCCGTAGGTGGCCAGGAGTGCCTGCGCCTCGATCGGGTCGCCCAGGGTGGTGCCGGTGCCGTGCGCCTCGACGACGTCCACCTCGGCGGGCGTGAGCCGGGCACCGGCCAGCGCCTGGGTGATCACCCGTTCCTGGGATGGTCCGTTCGGGGCGGTCAGGCCGTTGCTCGCCCCGTCCTGGTTGACCGCCGAGCCCCGGACCACGGCAAGGACGCGGTGGCCCTTGCGCACCGCGTCCGACAGGCGCTCGACGAGGAGCACGCCGGCGCCCTCGCCCCACACCGTGCCGTCCGCGGCGGCGGCGAACGGCTTGCAGCGCGCGTCGACGGCCAGCGCGCCCTGCCTGGCGAACTCGACGAAGGCGTTCGGCGTGCACATCACGGTGACCCCGCCCGCGAGGGCGAGGTCGCAGTCTCCGCCGCGCAGCGCCTGCGCCGCCAGGTGCAGGGCCACCAGCGACGAGGAACAGGCGGTGTCCACGGTGACGGCCGGGCCCTCGAATCCGAAGGTGTAGGCGACGCGTCCGGTGGCGACGCTCGCGGATCCGCCGGTACCGAGGTATCCGGCGATGTCCTGCGTGATGGTGCCCAGCCGCGTGGTGTAGTCGTGGTACATCAGCCCGGCGAACACGCCGGTGCGGCTGCCCCGCAGGGCCGCCGGGTCCAGGCCCGCGTGTTCCAGCGCTTCCCAGGAGATCTCCAGCAGGAGTCGCTGCTGCGGGTCCATCGCCACCGCCTCGCGCGGACTGATGCCGAAGAACTCGGGGTCGAACCACGCCGCGTCGGAGAGGAATCCGCCCGCCGTCGCGAAGCCGGCGGAGTCGAGGGACCAGCCGCGGTCGGTGGGAAAGGCGGAGATGGCGTCGGCGCCCCGGTCCACGAGGTTCCACAGATCCTCCGGCGAACCGATGCCTCCCGGGAAGCGGCAGGCCATGCCCACGACGGCGATCGGCTCGTCCGCCGCGATCGCGCCGCGTGCCGGGGGTTGTCGACGCCCGTTCCTTCCGGTCAGCCGTTCGTGGACGTGCTCGGCGAGTTCGTACGGCGTCGGATGGTCGAAGACGAGCGTGGCGGGCAGCCGGAGGCCGGTCACTTGCGCGAGGCGGTTGCGCAATTCGAGGGCGGTGAGCGAGTCGAATCCCGACTCCTTGAACGCGCGCCCGGGTTCGACGGCGCTCGGGTCCGGGTGGCCGAGGACGGCCGCGACCTGGGCCCGCACCACGTCGAGGATCTTCGCTGCCCCGTCCCGGGTCGGGAGGTCGGCGAGTTCGCGGGCGAGGGCGGAGTCGCCGTCGACCTCCGTTGCCGCGCGCCGCGCCGGTGGCCGCACCAGGGCGCGCAACAGCGCCGGTACGCCGTCCGCGGCGGCCCGTGCCCGTACGGCGGCGAGGTCCAGGCGGGCCGGGAGGACGACGGGCAGCCCCGACCGCAGGGCCGCGTCGAACAGGGCGACGCCCTCTCCCACCGACAACGCGGTCACCCCGGCTCGGCGCATCCGGTCGCGGTCGGTGTCCGACATCGCGCCGGTCATCGCGCCGGTCTCGGCCCACAGCCCCCAGGCCAGGGAGAGCGCGGGCAGTCCCAGCGAACGTCGGACAGCGACGAACGCGTCGAGGAAGGCGTTGGCCGCCGCGTAGCCGCCCTGGCCCGCGGTACCGAACACGCCCGCCCCGGAGGAGAAGACGACGAACGCGCAGAGGTCCATGTCTCGGGTCAGTTCGTGCAGGTTGACCACCGCGTCGACCTTCGGCCGGAACACGGTGTCGATGCGTTCCGGGGACAGCGACGGGAGCACCGCGTCGTCCAGGACGCCGGCCGCATGGACCACACCGCGCAACGCGTGTTCCACCGGAATCCGCGCGAGGACCTCCATCAGGGCCGCGCGGTCCCCCGCGTCGCACGCCGCCCAGTGCACGGACGCGCCCAGTTCCGCCAGTTCCGCGCCGAGTTCGGCGGCTCCGGGCGCGGCCGCGCCGCGGCGACTCGTCAGCAACAGGTGCCGTACTCCGTGCGCCCGGACGAGGTGGCGGGCCACGACCCGGCCGAGCACACCCGTCGCGCCCGTCACCAGAACGGTGCCCTCGCCGCCGAAGCCGGCGAAGTCCTTCGGACCGTCCGGGCGTTCGGAATCTTCCCGGGTGCCGGTGGCGCCGTTGCCCGTGTTGTCGCGATCACCGCCGGAGGGCGGCACCCGTCGGAGTCTGGGTACGAAAACCTTCCCGGCGCGCAGCGCCACTTGCGGCTCGTCGCCGCCCACGACCGCGGGCAGCGCTTCGCCGGAGGGTTCCGTGCCGTCCCAGTCGACCAGGACGAGCCGGTCCGGGTTCTCCGCCTGCGCCGAGCGCAGCAGGCCCCATGCCGCGGCCAGGGCCGGATCGCACGTCTCGTCGTCGCGCGCCGCCACCGCGCCTCGGCTCAACAGCACGAGGCGGGTGGAGCTGCCGCGTTCGTCGGCGAGCCACGCCTGGATCAGCGTCAGTGCTCCCCCGACGGTGTCTCGGACGGCCGCACGCGGGTCGGCGCAGCCGGGCGCGGGCATCGGGAGCGCCACCAGGACCGCGCCCGGCACATGCTCTCCCGCCGTCGCCGCCGCGAGTTCCGCGACCTTGTGCACCGGGACGTCGGTGCGTTCGAGAGCCGCGACGACCGCCTCGGCGCCGTCGAGGACGACCCACGACCGGGGCGTCGGGGACGCCCCGCCCGCGGCGGGCACCCAGTCGACGGCGAACAGGGAGTCCGTCGACTCCGCGACGGCGGGTCGAAGGCGGTCGAGTGCCATCGAACGCAGGGCGAGCGATTGCACGGACACCACGGGTGCCCCGGTCGCGTCGGCGGCCTCCACCGCGACGGCGTCGGGGCCCAGCGGGGTGATCCGTACCCGCAGCCGCGTCGCGCCGACCGCGTGGATCCGCACACCGGACCACGAGAACGGCAGCCGAGGCCCGGAGGCCGGGCTTGTCCGCGCCCGTGTCGCGGCGTCGCCGACCGCCGCCGCGTGCAGCGCGGCGTCGAGCAGGGCCGGGTGGATCGCGAACCCGTCGCTGTCGCCGTCCCCCGGGAGCACGACCTCGGCGAGGACCTCGTCCCCCCACCGCCAGGCGGCCCGCAGACCTCGGAACTCGGGGCCGTAGCGCAGGGACAGCGCGGCCAGGTCCTCGTACACGCCCTCCACCGGCACGGGTTCGGCGCCGGGCGGCGGCCAGGCGTGCGACGCGCGGCTTTCGTGCCCGACGGTACGGGCGAGCGATCCGGCCGCCTGCCTGGTCCACGCTCCGTCCGGGGTGTGCTCCGGCCGGGCGTGGATGGTGATCGCGCGGTCGCCGGCCGCGTCGGCCGGACCGACGACGGCCCGCAACTGCACACCGCCTCGCGGCGGCAGGACCAGGGGGGCCTCCAGGGTCAGTTCCGCCACCCCGTCGCAGCCCACCTGCTCGGCGGCTCGAACCGCCAGTTCCAGGAGGGCCGTTCCGGGCAGCAGGACGACGTCGCCGACCGCATGACTACCGAGCCAGGGGTGGGTGTCGCGGGACAGCCGCCCGGTCAGGAGCACGCCGCCGGAGTCGGGAAGGTCGGTGACCGCTCCCCAGAAGGGGTGGTCGAGCGGGCTCAGCCCGGCCGAACCGACGTCACCGGCGGGCGGCGTGGCGTCGAGCCAGTATCGCTGCCGGTCGAACGCGTACGTGGGCAGCGACACACGGCGCACGTCGGTCCCGGCGAACACCTTCGTCCAGTCGGGCGATCGGCCGCCCGCGTACACCTCGCCCAGGGAGAGGAGGAACCGGTCGAGGCCGCCGTCGTCTCGGTGCAGCGTGCCCGTCACGAGAGCCTCCCGGCCCAGTCGGCCGAGCGTCTCCGTCAGGCCGAGGGCGAGCACCGGGTGCGGGCTGCACTCCACGAACGTGCCGTGTCCGGTGGCGCCGAGTCGCTCCACGGCGTCCGAGAGCCGGACCGTGCGCCGCAGGTTGCGGTACCAGTAGTCCGCGATCAACTCCTCACCCGGCACCACGTTGCCCGTCACCGTCGAGTACAGCGGCAGCGTGCCCGTCCGGGGACGGATGTCCGCCAACCGGGCGAGCAGTTCCGTGCGCAGCGCCTCCACGTGCGGGGAGTGGGAGGCGTAGTCCACGGCCACGCGCCGAGTACGTACACCGTCCCGCGCGCAGGCGCCCGTCAACTCGTCGAGCGCCGTGGGGTCTCCGGAGAGCACCACGGACGAGGGGCCGTTCACCGCGGCGAGCGAGAGTCGTCCGGCGAAGTCCGCGAGCCGCGCGCGGACCTCCTCGACCGGGGCCGTCAGGGAGACCATGCCGCCCGCACCGGCCAGCCGTTCGGCGATCAGCCGGGAGCGCAGGGCCACGACGCGTGCGCCGTCGTCGAGGGACAACGCGCCCGCGACACAGGCCGCGGCGATCTCGCCCTGCGAATGCCCCACCACGGCGGCCGGTTCGACGCCGTGCGAGCGCCACAGCTCCGCCAGCGACACCAATACCGCCCACAACACCGGTTGCACGACATCGACCCGGTCGACACGGTCCTTGCCGGTGTCGTCGACGCGGCCGAGCACCACGTCGGGCAGGGACCAGTCGACGTACGGGTCCAAGGCTGCCGCGCACTCCTGCATGCGCTCGCGGAAGACGGCGCACGAGTTCCACAGCTCCACGGCCATCCCGTCCCACTGGGAACCCTGGCCGGGGAACACGAAGACCGTCCGGCCGGGGTCGCGCGCCACGCCCTCGACGAGTCCCGCGCAGGGTTCGCCCTGGGCCAACGCCGCGACACCACGCAGGAGTTCACCGTTGCGGCGACCGACCACGACGGCCCGGTGCGCCAGTGGTGCGCGGGTGGTCGCCAACGCGTGGGCGACGTCGGCCGCGCGAAGGGCCGGATGCGCCGCCATGTGCTCGCGCAACCGGGCCGCCTGCGCACGCAGCGCCCGCGGGCTGCCCGCGGACAACACCCACGCCACCGGCCCGGGGTCGGAATCCGCCGGTTCCGGCGCCGCCGGCGGCGCCGGCGCGTGGTGCGCGCGATCCCCGGCCTCGTCGGTCGGCGCCTCGTCGGCGGCTTCGATGATCACGTGCGCGTTCGTCCCGCTGATCCCGAACGAGGAGACCCCTGCCCGCCGCGGGCGATTCGTGGCCGGCCAGGGGCGGGACTCGGTCAGGAGCCGCACGGTGTCCGCGGACCAGTCGACGTGTGGCGTGGGGGTGTCGACGTGCAGGGTCGGCGGCAGCAGCCCGTGCCGCAGGGCCATGACCGTCTTCATCACGCCCGCGATTCCGGCGGCGGCCTGCGTGTGGCCGATGTTCGACTTCAACGACCCCAGCCACAGCGGCCGGTCCGCCCCGCGGTCGCGTCCGTACGTCGCCAGCAGCGCCTGCGCCTCGATGGGGTCGCCCAGGCGGGTGCCCGTTCCGTGCGCCTCCACCGTGTCCACGTCGGCTCCCGTGAGCCCGGCGTCCGCGAGGGCCGCGCGGATCACCCGCTGCTGCGCGGGGCCGTTGGGGGCGGTCAGGCCGTTCGACGCGCCGTCCTGGTTGACGGCGCTGCCCCGGACGACGGCCAGCACGCGATGCCCCAGCCGCCGCGCGTCCGAGAGCCGCTCCAGCAGGACGACGCCCACACCCTCGCCGAGCCCCGTGCCGTCGGCCCGGCCCGCGAACGCCTTGCACCGGCCGTCGGGCGAGAGCACCCGTTGCCTGCTGAACTCCAGGAGCGTCGCCGGGCTCGACATCAACGTGGCTCCGCCGGCCAGCGCGAGGTCGCACTCCCCGTTCCGCAGTGCCTGTACGGCGAAGTGCAGCGCCACCAGGGACGAGGAACAGGCCGTGTCGAGGGTGACCGCCGGGCCTTCGAGACCGAAGGTGTAGGCGACCCGCCCGGACGCGACGCTCGCCGCGCGTCCGGTCTCCAGCCTGCCCTCGTGCTCCGACAGCGCGCCGGGCAACCGCGCCGTGTAGTCCTGCCCCATCATCCCGGTGAAGACGCCGGTTCGGCTGCCACGCACCGCGGCGGGGGCCAGGCCCGCCCGCTCGAAGGTCTCCCAGGAGACCTCGAGCAGCAGCCGCTGCTGCGGATCCATCACCAGGGCCTCACGCGGACTGATCTCGAACAGCCCCGCGTCGAACGACATGATGTCCGCGAGGAATCCGCCCTCCCGCGCATAGCAGGTGCCCACCTGCTCGGGGTCGGGATGGTAGAGCCCCTCGACGTCCCAGCCCCGGTCCACGGGGAGCGCACCGACCCCGTCCCGCCCCGAGGCCACCAGGCGCCACAGCTCCTCGGGCGAGGCGACGCCGCCGGGGAAACGGCAGGCCATCGACACCAGCGCGACGGGCTCCCGGTGCTTGGCCCGGGCGAGCCGCAGGTGCTCGCGGGTGCGCTCCAACTCGGCGGAGACACGCTTGAGATAGTCCAGCATCTTGGCGTCGTGGATGTCGTGGGTCATGTCGAACGTGCCGCCCTTCCCGCGAAAGATGTGGAGACGCGCGCCCGCCGAGGACGGCGCGGACGGCGGGCCCGTGAACCCGTCCCCGGTGACGCCCGCCTCCGCCTCAGGGGCGCACCGCCTGGCCGGGCGGCGTCAAGCGCCGGTCGGGGCGCCGAAGCGCAACGGCAGCAGATCCGGCCCGGACACCCCGGTCGAGGGCCGCCAGGTGATCGGTCCGGCGACCTCGGGCGGCCCGAGACGGGCGGCCAGGGCTTCGAGGGCCTCGGCGAGTTCGACGCGCGCCAGCGCCGCGCCCAGGCAGTAGTGCGCGCCGCCGCCGAACGCCAGCGGGGAGGCCTCCCGCCGCACCGTGATGTCGAACGCGTCGCCGCCCTCGAACACCAGGGGATCGCGCTGCGCCGAGTGCGCGCACAACCACACCGGGGTTCCCTTCGATATCGGGTAGCCGTTGACGGAGAAGTCCTCGGCCGCGGACTTGGTGGCCACCACCGTCGTCGTGGGGCACCAGCGCAGCACCTCCTCCACCGCCTGGGTGACCAGGTCCGGCTGCTCTCGCAGCAGCGACCACTGCTCGGGGTGCGCGGCGAACGCCACCATGGCGTGGCCGAGTTGATGACTGGTGGTCTGGTACCCGGCGACCAGCAGGGTCGCGATCAGGGTGCGCAGTTCACGGTCGTCGAGAGCGCCGTCCTCCTGCTTGGCGCGCAGGATGTCGGAGAACAGGTCGTCGCCGGGCTTCGCCTTGCGCTCGCGGATCACCGTGTCGAAGTAGTCGTACATCCCCGCCAGGCCCTCCTCGACCTCGGCGACCCTGCTCTGGTCGGGGCCGAGCGCGAGGACCAGGTTGGTGTTCCGGCACCAGCGGCCGACGGTGTCGTAGTCCGCAGGAGGGAAGCCGAGCAGTTCGCACACCACGGCCGCGGGCAGCGGGTCGGCGAACGCGTCGACGAAGTCGCGTTCGCCCCCGGCGGCCAGTTCGTCGGCAAGGCGCTCCGCGGTGGCACGTATGAACGGTTGCAGCGCGGCGACGCGGCGTGCCGTGAACGCGTGGGTGACCAGACCGCGCAGGCGGCGGTGGTCGGGGCCCTCCAGGCTCTGCATGAAGTCGCGCATGAAATCGCGCACCAGCCCCTCGCCGGGCCCGACCAGGTCCACGACGTCTCGGAAACCCGAGACCAGGCGCGCGTCGCGGGAGAGGCTGTGCGCCTCGGCGTAGCGCAACACGAGTAGTCCCAGCGGGGTTTCGGCGACCCAGGATCGTTCCCTGGCCTCGGCCACCTCGGGAGAGTCCCACACGAAATCCGGCACGGTGATGTCCAGGAACGGCACAACCTGCCGCAATGCCCCAGACCCTTCGACGGTCGACATATCCCTGTCCTTCTCTCGGGGAAAGGCGGGTGCGCAGCCAGCAGCGCATTCTGTTCGGTGCGTCTTGGTGCGGTCTTGGGGTCGACTTGAACGGCTCGCCCGGTCGCGGCTCCCGCGGGAGGAGGCGGCCGTCGTCGGGTCAGCCCGCACGCGGCTCCCCGCTCCGCCGGCCCGATGCCGTCAGCAGGGTGTGCGCGCGCAGCAACACACTCGCCTTGAGCAGCACTTCGTCGAACTCGTCGGCGGGGTCCGAGTCGAGCACGATCGCGCCGCCGGCGCCGATCACCGTGTCCGTGGCCGAGGTCACGGCGGTGCGGATCACAATGTTGAGGTCCGCGCCGCCGCAGAGTCCGAAGTAGCCGATGGTGCCCGAGTAGACGCCGCGCGCCTCCTGCTCCAGGCGGTCGATGATGGCCATCGTCCGCAGCTTGGGGGCGCCGGTCATCGACCCGCCGGGAAAGCAGGCGCGGACGCAGGACACCGGATCCACCTCGCGCCGCAGCCGGCCGCGGACCGTCGTGACGAGTTGATGCACCGTCGCGTACGACTCGGTCACCATGTACGCGGGCACGTCGACCGAGCCCACCTCGCACACCCGGCCCAAGTCGTTGCGGAGCAGGTCGACGATCATGAGGTTCTCGGCGCGGGTCTTCGCCGACGCCGTCAGGGACAGGCGTAGTGCCTCGTCGCTGACCGGGTCGGCGCCGCGTGGCGCCGTTCCCTTGATCGGCTTGCTTTCGACGATTCCGTCCCGGTCGATCCGCAGGAATCGTTCCGGGGACGAACAGACGACGGCGACCGCGCCGAGCCGCAGGAAGGCGCTGTAGGGCGCCGGATTGAGGTGCCTGAGCAGCAGGTGATAGCCCAAGGGGTCGGGCAGGGCGGGTAGTCGCATCCGGTTGGTCAGGCAGATCTCGTAGCTCTCTCCGCTGCGCAGTTCCGCGAGGCAGTCCTCGATGTCGCGCACGTAGTCGGCCCGGACGCGGGCGAGGACCGGCTCCTCGGCCTCCTGTTCGGCCGCCGGGTCGGGCGCCGCGGCCGGCGAGCCGATCGGCCGGGCGGGCGCGGGGTCCGGCAGCGAGCGGGCGCGCAGCGCCGTGCGCGCCACCCAGGCACGGGCGTTCTCGGCCTCCCCCGGGTCCGGACCGCTCAGGGCCAGGACGTAGGTCCGCTCCTGCTGATGGTCCACCGCGACCAGACGATCGGCGAACATCCACACCGCGTCCGGGGTCTGTGCCCGGTGGATGTTCGGGCTCCCGCACTCGGCCTTGAGTTCATAGCCGAAGTAGCCGACGTATCCGCCGTTGAGGTCGAAGGGAAGGTCCGCCGCGGGCAGTTCGCGGGTACGGAGCCGGTCCCGGAGCACCTCGAAGACGGTGCCCTTCTCCTCCCGTACGCCCCCGGCGTCGTGGACCGTCACCGCGTTCTCCCCGGTTCGGTACGTCAGTGTCTCGGCACGGGGACCGGAGTCGTCGCCGAGGAAGGAGAACCTGGCCCCGCCGACGCCGGGGGCGCTGCTGTCGAGCCAGAAGGCGTACTCGCTTTCCGCGAACAACGTGGTGAACAGGGCCGCGGTGTCCACCTCCCGGTCGACGACCTCGACGGCCAGCTCGAATTGCGGCGCCGGGGCACTGTCCGACGACGGGGCCCAGCGCGCGTACTCGGGCGGTGGGGAGGCGTAGTGCCCGCCTATCGACTCGGCAAAGTTCCACAGGAGTTGCTCGCCGAACTCGCTCGCGACGGATTCCGGGTGGAACTGCAGGCCCCATCGGGGCAGGCTCTCGTGCCTGAGTGCCATGACGGTCTCGTCCTCCGCCCAGGCGGTGGCCCGGAGGCCGCTCGGCAGGGGCTCGACCACCCGCAGCGAGTGGTAGCGCACCGCCGTGAAGTCCTGGGGAATGCCGTCGAACAGGTCTTCCTCGCGGTGCCGGACCCGCGTGAGGTGGCCGTGCCGGGGCGCTCCCGGCACCACCCGCCCGCCGTAGTGGTGGGCGATCGCCTGGTGCCCCAGGCACACCCCCAGTACCGGCACGTCCGGCCAGCGGTCCAGCAGGTCCCGGCAGAACCCGAGGTCGCTCGGGCGCTGGGGTCGGCCCGGACCGGGTGAGATCACCACGCAGTCGAACGCCCCCGGATCCTGCACCGCCCAGGCCCGGTCGTCGTTGACCAGGACGGTCGGCTCCTTGCCGTACACCCGGGCGAGGAGCTGGAACAGGTTGTAGGTGTAGGAGTCGTAGTTGTCGATCAGCAACGCACGCATCGAGCGGTTCCTTGTCGGGTTCGAGCGGGACCGGATCGTTCCGATTCGGCGTGCCGAAGCGGGCCTACTCGTCGAGCAGGTTGTCGAGGTAGTCGAAGACCTCCTCCCGCGAGGCCGAGCGCAGCCGATCCGGGTCCTCGCCGCTCCCGTGCGCAGCAGGGGGGAGCGCGTGGTCGGCGGGCGGCCCGACCGTCGTCGTCGACGACGGAGCATGCGGCAGCAGCAGGCCGCGCAGGTGTCGGCCGAGGGCGACCGGTGTGGGGTAGTCGAAGACCAGCGTGGGCGACAGCCGTAGGCCGGTGGCGCCGCCGAGGCGGTTGCGCAGTTGCAGGGCGCGCAGGGAGTCGAATCCGATGTCCGCGAAGGAGCGCCGCTCGCCGACGGCCCGGGGGTCGTCGTACGCCAGCACGGCCGCGACGTGGGTGCGCACCAGGGTCAGCAGGAGATCGTCCTGTTCGTCCTCCGGGAGGCCGGCGAGCCGGGTGGCCAGCTGCTCCCCGCCCGGCTCGTCCCCCGTGTCGACCGCGCCGACCGCGGTCCGGCGGACCGGGGTACTGGCGAGTCCGCGCAGCAGGCGCGGCACGTCGTCGCCGTCGCGCAGGCCCGCGGTGTCCAGCCGCAGCGGGAAGACCACGGGTTCATCGGCGGCGCAGCCGAGGTCGAACAGCGCGAGCCCCTGGGCGTCGGAGAGCGCCCTGACGCCCGAGCGGGCGATCCGCCGTACGTCCGCCTCCGCCATCGCCTCCGTCAGCCCCGATCGTGCCTGCCACAGTCCCCAGCCCAGTGACACGCCGTGCAGACCCGCGGCCCGGCGCTGCGCCATCAAGGCGTCCACGAAGGCATTGGCCGCCGCGTAGCCGGCCTGTCCCGCGGGTCCCAGGACGCTCGACACCGACGAGAACGCGACGAACGCCACGTCCGAGCCGGCCGTCGCCTCGTGCAGATGCCAGGCACCGTCCGCCTTGGGGCGCAGCACCCGGTCGAGGCGTTCGGGGGTCTGTGCCGCCAGGATGCCGTCGTCCAGGACGCCGGCCATGTGCACCACGCCGGTCAGCGCGTACTCGGTCGGGATCGACGCCAGGACGTCCTCCAGCGCGCGACGATCCCCGACATCGCCCGCCACCACCCGGATGTCGGCGCCCTCGGCGCTCAGTTCCTTCACGAACTCGGCTGCGCCCGGGCCCGATTCGCCCGACCGGGACACCACGACGACCCGTCGGACGCCGTGCGTGACCACCAGGTGCCGCACCACCAACCGGCCCAGTGTGCCGAGGCCGCCGGTCACCAGGACCGTCCCGTCCGTGCGCCAGGTCGCACCCCGGGCCGCCGACGCCGCCGCCACTCGCACCAGGCTCGGGATCAGCAGGACTCCGTCGCGCACCGCCACCTGGGGCGCGTCCGAGGCCACCGCGTCGACGAGTGCGGATCGGGACGCGTCGCGGTCGTCGAGGTCCACCAGTCGAATGCGGTCCGGGTACTCCGACTGCGCCGAGGCCGCCAGGGCCCAGGCCGCGGCGAGGGCGGGGTCGGGTGGCGAGCCCGGACCCGCGGCGACCGCGCCGCGCGTGAGCAGGACCACACGTGTGTGGGCCAGGCGTTCGTCGGCCGGCCACTCCTGCAGTGCGGCCAGCACGGAGTGCGCGCTGCGATGCGCGGCGGTGGCCGGGTCGACGGCCGGGGATCCCGCGGCCGGCGTGAGCCCGAGGTGCCCCGACGGCTGGGCGAGGACGAGGACCTCGGGTGCGCTGCCGCCGGTGTCCAGGTACGCCCGCAGCGCCGCCGGATCCCGGTGGTGGGCGCACACGATGCCCCGGGCCGTCAACGGGCCGTTCGTCTCGGCGGCTCCGTCCCCGATCCACGCCCAGTGCACCGGCGCCGGGTCACGGCGCGCGCGTTGCCGCTCGGGCCGCCACTGCGGGCGCAGCAGTGCGGCGTCGGCCACGGCCGCGGCCCGACGCAGGGACTGCACGGCCACCGGGCGCATGCCCAGGGCCTCCACCGTCAGCACCGGGTGCCCGGCCGGGTCCGTGGCGGTGACCGACAGGGTGCCGGGTCCGGTGGCTCGGATGCGGGCGCGCAACGCGGTGGCGCCCGTGGCGTGCAGGGTCACCCCGCTCCAGGAGAACGGCAGTCGGATCACGGCCGCGTCGGAGGGGACGGCGGACGCGGACACGAACGCCGGGGCGTGCAGGGCCGCGTCGAACAGCGCGGGGTGCAGCCCGTAGCGATCGGCGCCGCCGGCGCTCTCGGGGAGTTCGACGTCCGCGTACAGATCCTCGTCCAGGCGCCGGCAGCGCTCCAGACCCTGGAACGCGGCGCCGAAGTCGAGTCCGATCCCGGCCAACTCGCGGTAGCAGTGCTCGAGTTCGATCTCCTGCGCGCCGTCCGGCGGCCACTGCCGCAGGGGCTTTGCAAGACGGCCGTCGCCGCGCGCCAAGGTGCCTTCGGCGATCCGGGTCCAGGGCGCGTCGGCGGCATCGCCGTCCCGGGAGTACAGGGTGATCCCCCGTCGCGCGCGATCGTCCGGTCCGCCCACGGTCACCTGGAGACGGACGGTGCCCTGCTCGGGCAGGATCAACGGGGCCTGGAGGACCAGTTCTTCGAGCACGTCGCAGCCCGCGTGCGCACCGGCTTGGAGAGCCACCTCCAGCAGTGCCGTGCCCGGTACGACGAGGATGTCGGCGACGGCGTGATCGGCGAGCCAGGGATGGGTCCTGGTGGACAGGCTCCCGGTGAAGAGCATGCCGCCGGTCCCGTCCGCCAGCGCGACCGCGGCCCCCAGCAGGGGGTGGTCGACGCCGTCCAGACCGGCCGTCGTCACGTCCGCCTCCGGTGCCGCCGCCTCCTCCAGCCAGTAGCGGGTGCGTTGGAAGGCGTAGGTGGGTACGTCCGTCAGACGGGCGTCGACATCGCGGAACGCCTCCGCCCAGTGCACGGCCACGCCGTGGACGTGGGCCTCGGCGACCGCGGTCAGCATCCGTGCCGGGCCGCCCTCGCCGCGTCGCAGCGAGTCGACGGTCAGGACGTCACCGGCTCGCTCGGCGCCTGCGGCGTCGGCCGCCTCCTGGACGGCGGCGGTGAGGATCGGGTGCGGGCTCATCTCGATGTAGGTCGTGTGGCCGTCGGCGAGCAGCCGGTCCACCGTGCGGTGGAACTGTACGGTCTCGCGGAGGTTGCGCACCCAGTACGAGACGTCCAGGGCCGTCGTGTCGATCGGCTCGCCGAGGACCGTCGAATAGAACGGCACGGTCGCGGGTCGCGGGTGCACGCCGGACATCTCCGCCAGGAGGGTCGCCCGGATCTGATCGATCGATGCCGAGTGGGACGCGTAGTCCACCGGGATCCGCCGTGCCCGCAGACCCTGCGCCTCGAATGCCTCCATGGCCTCGCGCAGGGCCACGGGTTCGCCGGAGACGACCACCGACCGCGGTCCGTTGACCGCCGCGACGGACACGGCACCGTCCCAGGGCGCAAGGCAGCGGCGCACCTGCTCGACGGGGGCGACGACCGAGACCATCCCGCCCGTGCCGGCCAGGACTCGCAGGGCGCGGCTGCGCAGGGCCACGATGCGGGCCGCGTCCTCCAGGGAGAGTGCGCCCGCGACGTGGGCCGCGGCGATCTCGCCCTGCGAGTGCCCGACGACTGCGGCCGGTTCCACGCCGAAGGATCGCCACACTGCCGCGAGGGAGACCATCACCGCGAACAGCGCGGGCTGCACGACGTCGACCCGGTCCAGGATCGACGGGTCGGCTTCACCGCGCAGCACCTTCGTCGGCGACCAGTCGACGTGTGGGGCGATGCAGTCGGCGCAGGCGTCGATCGATTCCCGGAACACGGGTGAGCTGCGGATCAGTTCGGTGGCCATGCCCGGCCACTGCGAGCCCTGCCCGGGGAATACGAACGTGACCCGGTCCCGTGCCGTGGCCGTCCCCAGGGCCGCGTTCGGGCCCTGGTCGCCGTCGGCGAGCGTTGCCAGACCGGCGATCGCCGCGGTCCGGTCCGGGGCCACCACGACGGCACGGTCGGCCAGGGCGGCCCGGGAACTCAGCAGCGAGTAGGCCAGATCCGGGTCCGGCGCCTGCGGGTCCGACGTCAAGAAGTCCGCCACCCGCAACGCCTGGGCCCGTAGGCCCGCCCGCCCGGCCCCTGAGATCATCCACGGCAGCGGGCGGCCTGCGATCTCGGCGGTACCGGTGGGCTCCCCCGCGGCCGGGGCCGCCGGTGCCGCACGAGGCCGGTCTGGTTCCGGGGGCGCCTGCTCCAGGATGATGTGGGCGTTCGTGCCACCGACGCCGAACGAGGAGACCGCCGTCCGGCGCGGCCGGTCGATCCGCGGCCACGGCCTCGCTTCACGCAGGAGCCGTACCGCCCCGGAGGACCAGTCCACGTGCGGCGTCGGTTCGGCGATGTGCAGGCTGCGCGGCAGTTCGGCGTGGCGCATCGCCATCACCATCTTGATCACGCCCGCCACCCCGGCCGCGGCCTGGGTGTGCCCGATGTTGGACTTCAGCGAGCCCAGCCACAGCGGCCGGTCGCTCGGCCGGTCCTGTCCGTAGGTGGCCAGGAGTGCCTGCGCCTCGATCGGGTCGCCCAACTGGGTTCCGGCGCCGTGGGCATCCACGCAGTCCACATCCGCCGTGGTCAGGCCCGCGTGGACCAGTGCCTGGCGGATCACCCGCTGCTGGGCCGGGCCGTTGGGCGCCGTCAGCCCGTTCGACGCGCCGTCCTGGTTCACCGCCGATCCGCGCACGACGGCGAGAATGTGGTGCCCGTTGCGCCGCGCGTCACACAGCCGTTCCAGGAGCAGGACGCCCACCCCCTCGGACCAACTGCTGCCGGTCGCGTCGGCCGAGAAGGACCTGCACCGCCCGTCGGGTGCCAGCCCGCGCTGTCGACTGAACTCGACGTAGCCCCAGGGCGTGGCCATCACGGTGACGCCTCCGGCCACCGCGAGCGTGCACTCGCCCCTGCGCAGGGACTGCGCGGCGAGATGCACGGCCACCAGGGAGGAGGAGCAGGCGGTGTCCACGGTGACCGCCGGCCCCTCCAGGCCGAGGCTGTAGGCGAGGCGCCCGGAGGCGACGCTGGGCATGCTGCCCACGACCCGGTAGCCCTCCGCACTCGGCGGAACGCGCCGGATGCGGGCGCCGTACTCGCTGTACATGATGCCGACGAACACGCCGGTCCGGCTGCCGCGCAGCGAGGTCGGGTCGATCCGGGCCCGTTCGACCGCCTCCCACGACGTCTCCAGGAACAACCGGTGCTGCGGGTCGACCGTGACCGCCTCACCGGGGCTGATCGCGAAGAACCCGGCGTCGAAGTCCGGTGCGTCGTAAAGGAATCCGGCGTGTCGGGTGCACGTCGTGCCCACGTGGTCGGGGTCCGGGTCGTACTCGACGCTCCAGCCCCGGTCGGTGGGGAACGCGGAGATCGCGTCGGTCTGCGAACTCACCAGGTCCCACAAGTCCTCCGGCGACGACACGTTGCCGGGCAACCGGCAACTCATGCCCACGATCGCGATCGGCTCCTCCATCGTTGCCTGTCGCTCGGCGGGCGTGCCGGTCCCCGGCTCCGATTCGAGGGCGGGCCGCTCGCCGAGCAGCAGGGCGCACAGGTGTCCGGCGAGGGCCTCGGGAGTCGGATAGTCGAAGAGGGCGGTGCTGGACAGGGCGTTGCCGGTAACCTTGCTCAGCCGTTCCCGCAGACGTGCCGCCGCCCGCCCCCGCACCCCCTGGACGCCGAACGCCCGGCCGGGATCGAGCGGCACCCGGTCGTCCCGGTCCAGAACGGCCAAGGCGTGCGTCCGGATCAGATCGAGCAGCAGCCGGCGCCGCTCCACCTCCCCTGCGTCCGCGAGGCGCTGTCGCAACGGCCGGTCGTATCCCTCGTTCCGGTCCATCCTTGTGTCCTTTCTGCCTGGGTACGACGGCCGGGAACGGGTGCGGGCGCTAGGGGAGGTCCGTGCGCCGTTCGAGCCCGGCGACGTCGTCGCCGGCGTCGCGCGGGGCGTGGACACGAAGAGGGAGAGAGCCCGTCGCGGTCGTCGTGCGCGACTCCGGAGTCGGCGGCCGACCCTCGCGCGCCGGGTCGGGTTCCGGGTCGAGACTGCGCAGCATGCGGTTCGTGCGCTCCACGAGCGCCCCGAACGCGTCCGGGGTGATCGCTTGCTCGCCGTCGCACAGCGCGGAGTGGCCGGCCCGGTCCACGTCGACCATCACCCCGTCGGCTCCGGCGGCGGCAGCGGCGGCGGCCAGCGGGGCCACCAGGTCGCTGCGCCCGCAGGCGTGGCTGGGGTCGACGATCACCGGCAGGTGACTGAGCCGCTTCGCCAGCGGCACGGCGCTGATGTCCAGGGTGAAGCGAGTCGTGTTGCCGTGGGTACGGACGCCGCGTTCACACAACAGCACGTTGCCGTTGCCCGCCGCCAGCAGGTATTCGGCGCCGTGGAGCCACTCCGGGACCGTGCAGCCGAAGCCCCGCTTCAGCAGCACCGGGCGGCCGGTCAACGCCACCTCGTGGAGCAGCGCGAAGTTCTGTGCGTTGCGTGCGCCGATCTGCAGTACCTGGGCCACCTCGGCGACGGCCTCGACGTGCGCGACGTCGACGACCTCCGTGACGACGCCCAGTCCGGTCTCGGCGGACGCCTCCCGCAGCAGGTCCAGGCCGGCCTTGCCGAGTCCTTGGAAGGCGTACGGAGAGGTACGGGGCTTGAACGCGCCGCCCCGCAGCAGGTGTGCGCCTCGGTCCCGCACCTCCCGTGCCACGCCGAGGAGTTGCGCTGCGCTCTCCACGGCGCAGGGCCCGGCGATCCAGGTGAAGCGTCCGCCGCCCACGACACAGTCGTCGGACACCCGCACCGCGGTCGGCTCGCCCGTGGCCGCGAGACTGCCCAGGGCCGGTGCGTCGACGCTGTCGACGACCCATTCGAGCGCGGGGGTGGCCTGCAACAAGGCCACGAACTCCGCGCCCTTCGGCGATGTCGCCTCGAGGTCCGGGAAGGTGACGAGGGTGTGTCGCCCGACCAGGCACTGAAGCGACCGGTATCCGCGCTGATGCCACGCGCAGGTCAGCCGGCTCCGGTCCTCGATCGGCACGTCGGATCGGAATCGAGCAACGATCATCGGTCACCCTTCAGCGTCGGTGGCGGAGGCCGGCGGACACCGGCGGACTCCGGGGGGCTCATCCGCGCACGCCCACGCCGGGCGACCACTCGGGTCTCTCGGGGAAGTCGAAGTCCACCGCGTGGGTCAACTCCAGTCGTTCGATCATTCGTTGCGCCCCGGAGAAGTCCCGCACGAGACGCCGGCCGGCGGGCGTGGCCCGCAGGTCGCCGATGATCTCGTCGGCGCCCTCGACGCCCGCGGTGACCAGTTCGAGCCACAGCGTGGAGAGGTCCTGCTCGGCGAACGCCTCCAGGGCGAGCGGCAGACAGCGCACCAGGGCGCGGCGGTGGTCGGCGTCCATCCTGGCGTGCAGTTCCCGGACGACCTCGATGACGACGGAGCCGTGCGCCGTCTCGTCCCGCAGGTGCAGGGTGGTGATCAGGGAGTGCATGGGCTGGATCGAGTCGTCCCTGGCCAACAGCGCCAGGAGGGAGTTGATGCAGGTCTCGGCCACCGCTCCCCAGACCAGGACGGCGACGTCGCGCTCCCACGCCTCCGGCATCGTCGCCAGCGCCTGGCGCAACCGCCGATACGTGACCAGGGCGGGCTGCTCGGGTCGGCTGCGCACGCCGCGCAACTCCCGGGTCCGAGCGACGGCGAGCATGTGCATGTACGTGTGGAAACTCTCGTCGACGATGGCCTGTTGCACTCCCTGCCGCACCAGCGGCTGATCGCTGCCGGGGAATACGCCACGCATGACGAGGTCGAAGGCGGGCTCCGCGATGAGGTGCTCGGTGGCGATGACCCGTTCGTTGTAACCGATCCACAGGCCCGTCAGAACCTGTCTGCGCTGTTCACCGGTGGCCGCGAGGAACCGGGGGTGCTGCGCGAACGGGACCATCCGCAGCGGATAGTCCGGCACCCGGGGGTCGTACGTCGCAGGCCCGCCGAGCACACCGGAACTCGTCGCCACCGCGGCACGCCGCGGCCACGCTTCCACGAGGCGGCGCAGCGTCGCACTGCCGATACCGTCCTCCTCGACCCACCCTCCGGATGCCCAGGTGGTCACCGCGCCCGACTCCTCGCGCATTCGCCTCTCCCCGTCTCGTGGTCCACGGCGACGCTGCATCCTCACCGGCCGGACTTGGGGGTTTCTTGAACGCGACTTGGGCGGGTCCGAGGGAGTCTTCTGGATTCGGACCGGGGATGCCACGATGGGCGCGAAGCCGCGGTGGCGCGGACGCCGTGGGCGAGCACCGTCGTCGCGCCGGCCCGCTGCGTCGGCTTCTTGGCCTCCTTCGCCGTCGCATGCCGTCGGCCGCGCCGTTCGTGTTCTTCGTGCCTTCGCGCCCGTCCCGTTCCCGGGAACCCCGCCGTGAGACCCCATCGTGAGGACGCATCATGCTCGTTCCGCTCACCCTGGCCGACTTTCTGGACCGCGCCGAGACGGCCGCGGCCGATCGCACCGCGCTCGTGGACGAGCCGGACCAGCCGTCCGGCCCGGTGCCCACGACCACCTACGGTGAAGTACTGCGACGCGTTCGGGCCTGGCAGGCGGGTCTGGACGCCCTGGGTGTCGGCGTCGGCGAGCGGGTCGCCGTCGTCAGCCCCAACTCCTCCCGGCTCCTGGAACTGCTCTACGCGGTCTCGGCGAGCGGCCGGATCTGCGTTCCGGTGAACTACCGCCTCACGCCCCAGGAGATCGCGTACATCCTGCGGCAGTGCGATGCCTCGGTCGTCTTCGTGGATCCGGAGGTCGAGGCCGTGCTCGGCTCGGTGGAGGGGCCGAAGCGGTTCCTACTCGGTGAGCAGACCGACACCCAGGTCATGCGGTACGACATCGCCCCCCGTCCCTGGTCGTGTCCCGACGAGAACGCCGTCGCGACCCTCAATTACACCTCGGGAACGTCCGCCCGCCCCAAGGGCGTTGCCCTGACCCACCGCAACATCTGGCTCAATGCGACGACGTTCGGCCTGCACGCCCGGATCTGGGAGCAGGACGTCTATCTGCATACGCTGCCGACGTTCCACTGCAACGGTTGGGGCGTGCCGTTCCTGCTCGCCGGACTCGGTGCCAAGCAGGTGCTGTTGCGCCGGATCGACGGCACGGAGATCCTACGGCGCGTCCACGAACACGGTGTTACCCTCGCGTTCGGCGCTCCGGCCGTGTGGGACGCGGTACTTCGGGCGGCACAGTCGTGGCCCGGCGAGATCCCCGGGCACGGCAGCGTGCGTGTGGTGTGCGCGGGCGCGCCCGTGAGCGAGCGGTTCGTCTGCCGGGTGGAGGACGAACTGGGCTGGACGTTCCACCAGGTGTACGGCCTGACGGAGACGACGCTGCTCACCTTCAACCGGCGTCCGCCGGGGGCGTCGTCGGGCAGCGGAGGTCTGGCCCGGGCGGGGGCGCCCGCCCTGGGCGTGCGGTTGCGCACCGGCGCGCGCGGTGAGGTCCTCGCACGCTCCAACATGGTGCTCGACGGATACTGGCGGGATGCCGAGGCCGACGCGGCGTCCCTCGACGAGGGTTGGTTCCGCACCGGTGATGCGGGCTCCTTCGACGACGACGGACACCTCGTCCTGTTCGACCGGTTGAAGGACGTCATCGTCACCGGTGGTGAAAGCGTGGCCTCGGTGGAGGTCGAGGCGTGCCTGCTGAGCCATCCGTCGATTGCCGAGGCGGCCGTCATCGGCGTGCCGGACGAGCGATGGGGCGAGACCGTCAAGGCGGTGGTGGTGCCCGTCGACGGGGTCCTGCCCACCGCCGCGGAGCTCATCTCGCACTGCAAGGAGCGGTTGGCCCGATACAAGGCACCGACGTCCGTGGACTTCACGGATGCCCTGCCGCGGACCAGCAATGGCAAGGTTCGAAAGGGCGTGTTGCGCGAGCCCTATTGGTCGGGCCGGGACCGGCGCATCAATTGACGCCGGCCGGTCCCGCCCCTGCCGAGTCGCGGTCAGTACTTCAGACACGTCCGTCCGACGGACTCGGCACGAATGATCCGGGTGAACAACAACCGGAGTTCCCGTCCCGGGTCCACGCCCAGTTCCTGGGCCAGCGCCCTACGGATGCGGTGGTAGACCCGTACCGCCTCCGCCTCCCGACCCACCTCGCACAGCGCGACCATCAGCAGCCAGCCCAGCCGTTCCCGTTGGGGGTACTTCGCGCTCAGGGCGGCCAGTTCGGCCACGGCGTTGACGTTGTCACGTCCCCAGCACAGCTCGGCCTCCCACAGGGCCTCCCAGGTCAGGAAGCGCAGTTCCTCCAGACGCGCCGCCTCACGCACGGCCGGTTCGTAGTCGCCGAGTTCCGCGTAGGGCGCGCCGCGCCACAGGGACAGGGATGCCTCGAGCGCCGAACTGGCCTCTTCGAAACGGCCCTCGCGCAGGAGCCGGCGCCCGTGGCGCAGCAGGTACTCGAACCGGCAGGCGTCCACCCGCTCCCCCTCGACCGCGAGAAGATATCCGTGTGGCTCCCTCCGCAGGATCCGGTTGCGTCCCCGCGGAGGGCAGTGCGGTTCGAGTCGGCGGCGCAGATTGGAGACGTAACTATGCAGGCCCGCCGCCACGTTGCCGGGAGGCCCCGTCGGCCAGACGACCTCGGTGAGCCGCTCGGCACCCACCACCTGGTTCGGCGCCAGCAACAGCGCGGACAGCACGGCACGTTGCCGCGCCGGTCCCAACAACAACGGGCCTGCGGTCGACGACA
This sequence comes from Embleya sp. NPDC025285, assembly GCF_055558835.1. NCBI lineage: Bacteria > Bacillati > Actinomycetota > Actinomycetes > Kitasatosporales > Streptomycetaceae > Embleya > Embleya sp. NPDC025285. The sequence goes on along the minus strand of NZ_JBVHLU010000105.1, from coordinate 9,678 downwards.
CCGCCAGCGGCCCGAGGATGTTGAACACGAGTTCATCGGACAATTGCGTCATAGCCTTCGCAGACATCACACTCCCACCTGGCAACACTGGATTCGATGGCCACCCGTCCCCCCTGACCGCCGGTCGGAACGACCGCTTCCGCCGAGCCCCGAGTCGACCGAGTCGCCCCCTGACTTTCGTTGTGCCGCATGAAGAAGGAACCGGGAGGCATTCGCCACCGGGAAATGCCACCCGCACGCCGTGTACTCGTCGAGGCGGAAGGGCGAACCTTCGCACCGTCGACATGTCTCGATCGCCGGGAGCGCCCGCTCCGGCCGCCGCGAGTGGATGATCGCCCTGTTCCGGATCCGCCGCTCGACGGACATGCCCGAACACCGTGATTCGTGAGGTGTTCGCGACCGAGGCAAATCAGCACCGAACCGGCACCGCATCCCCCCGGACCACCACGACGGCGACAACACATCCGAGGGATGCGCCGCCACCCTCACCCTCCGCGAAATGCCACTCGGTGAACGAAAACGGGGCACATCGGAACGGCGCCGTCACCGAATCCCGCTCCGGAGCGCCGAAATGCGAATGCCTCGACCGCTATGTCATCACCGCGCACGCACATGTCCGCGCGGCGCGAAGAGCATTGCGGCGTGATGGCGACGGGTCCGCCCGCCGGCATGGAACGCGGCGCCGCCGATCTCGCGCGGCCGGATGCTCACCGGGCCCTCGATGCTGTGCAGGGCCCGGGTCTCTCGGATGTAAACGGGGCGGCTCATCGTTGCTCCCTCACTGGCGGCGTCGGCAAGGCCGTGCGTCCACCAACCATCGCGCGGACGACGGGACTCGGTCCACGGCCGGAGGAGGGCGCCCGGGTGCACGAGGGCGACGGCTGCGCGCCGGTTGACCACCTGTGTGCGCCTGGCGCCACTCGCGATCCCGCGAGCGCCGGGCGAAACTTCGCCGGCACGGCGGGTACCTGCCGGCGTCCCGCCGGGCCTCGGGGCGAGGGTCGAGCTCCGTCGCCGGGCACCGCGACACGAGCCGGGCGAGCGCCGTCTCGTGGCAACATCTCGCCTGGTCGGCGCAATTGCCGACCGAGCACGGAGCTCCTCGAGTGTGCGCGCGGCAGGCGAACTCGAACGCGGGGAAGGCACCCCTCGGCGTCCGGTCGCAAACGGGAACGATGTTGCCCGAAAGCCGTCGCACGTGGGAACGGCCTTGCCTCCGGCGATCGGCAGGCTCGTGGACACGGCCCGAAGCCGGGCGGGCGCACTCGGCATCGGCGCGCGCCGAGCGGACGGGGATCCCATTGCTCGTCACGGTGCCGCGGGCCGGAATCGGGGAGCGCGAGCAGGTGGCGGCGGTGCGGCGCATCGGGTCCGTCGTTGCCTGCGGCGCGCGGCTACCGGGTCCGCCGCGCTCGAAGCCGGCCGCATCCGGCGCGAACGGCGTCTGACGCGCCCCACCGCCCACGCGCCGGCTCGAGGCCGACGATCAAGTCGACCGGCCCGCGGGCCAACCCCGTGCTTCCACCGACCAGTTCGCGTCCGCCGCCCACCGCCCCGGGGCGGCACCCGGGCCCGGACGTCAACTCCCTTGGATTTCGGGCATATTCGACGCCTTCAGCGCCCGACAAGATCGAAAAGCCCCGAATTCTCCTCCGCTCGGATCAGTGCAATACTCCGCATGCTAGCCTCACTTTGCGTGAGTCAAAGGAGACGTTACGTGTTTGAGCGCGTAGCCGAACTGGCGATCCGTCGGTCCCGGTTGACTCTTGTGGTCGCGGCCGTGGCCGTGACCCTCATGGCCGCCGTGGGCTTCGGCGCGTTCGCCAAGTTGCAGAGCGGGGGCGGCTTCGACGACCCGGCCTCCGAATCCACCCGTGCCGGTCGGGTCATCGACGCGAAGTTCGGCGGGGAGACGAATCTGGTCCTGCTGGTCCGCGCCCGCCAAGGCGGCATCGACGACCCGGCCGTCGCAAATGGTGGCCGGGCACTGGCGGCCGACCTCAGGAAAGAGCGGGCCCTGGACAACGTGATCTCGTACTGGGACACGGACAACCCCGCCCTCCGCTCCAAGGACGGCCGCGAGGCCATGGTGCTCGCCCACGTCAAGGGCGACGACACGGAGCAGGCGAAGAACGTCAAGGGCATCATCGCCGCCCACACCGGACCGCGCGGGAACGAACTCGTCGTCCGGGCCGGCGGGGCCACCGCCGTGGCCAAGGAAATGTCGACGCAGGGCACCGACGACCTCGTCCTGGCCGAGACCATCGCCGTGCCGCTGACCCTGGTGCTGCTCCTGATCGTCTTCGGCAGCGTGGTCGCGGCCATGCTGCCGCTGGTGATCGGCACCATCGCCGTCATGGGCACCTTCGCCGAACTCGCCCTCCTCGGCGACATCACCGACATCTCGATCTTCGCGACCAACCTGACCACGGCCCTGGGCCTGGGCCTGGGCGTCGACTACGCCTTGTTGATGATCAACCGGTTCCGGGACGGACTCGCGTCCGGCGCCGAGGTGGACGACGCCGTCCGCCACACGGTGCTCACCGCGGGCCGCACGGTCGCCTTCTCCGCCGCCACGGTCGCCGCCGCGCTCGCCGCGCTTCTCGTGTTCCCGCAGTCCTTCCTTCGTTCGTTCGCCTACGCGGGGGTCGGCGTCATCATGGTCGCGGCGATCGCCGCCCTGTTCGTGATGCCCGCCCTGCTCGCCGTCCTGGGACACCGAGTCAACAGCGGCCGCATGCCATGGGTGAAGCCCGCGCGCCCGGACGCCGCGACGTCCGTGTGGGGCCGGCTGGCAGGCGCCGTCATGCGACGTCCCGTACTCGCCGCGACGCCGATGCTCGGCGTCCTGCTGCTGGCGTCGAGTCCGCTCCTGGGCATCACGTTCGACATGGCCGACGAACGCGTGTTGCCCGAGGACGCGACCAGTCGACAGGTCGCGACCGCGCTGCGGGAGAACTTCGCCGGCAACGACGCCGCGGCTCTGCACATCGTCATCGACAAGCCCGTGGGCGAAGCCCCGTTGGGTGCCTACGCGGCCCAACTCTCCGGGTACAGGGGCATCGTCCGGGTCGAGGCGTCCACGGGAACCTACACCGAAGGGAACTCCACCGCCCCGGGTCCGGGCAATGCGGCCCTGGGCCGGCCGGACGCGCAACGAATCAACGTGGTGAGCGCACTGCCGCCGAAGTCGGAAGATGCCCAGAAACTGGTCACCACGGTGAGGTCGCTCGCGGGGCCCGGCGGCACGCGTCCGTTGGTGGCCGGACCCGACGCCGAACTGGTCGACGCCAAGGACTCCATCGCCGGCCGACTCCCGTTCGCCGCCGGCCTGGTCGTCCTCACCACCTTCCTGCTCCTGTTCCTGTTCACGGGCAGCGTCGTGCAACCGCTGCGCGCGCTGCTCCTGAACATGATCAGCCTGAGCGCGACTCTGGGCGTCATGACCTGGATCTTCCAGGACGGCCACCTCACGTCCCTGCTCGGCTCCACACCACAGCCGATGGAGGTGTCGACGACCGTACTGATGTTCTGCATCGCCTTCGGCCTCTCGATGGACTACGAGGTGTTCGTCACCAGCCGGATCAAGGAACTCCACGACCAGGGCGAGGACACCGAGTCGGCCGTGGTCAGCGGCCTCGGGCACACGGGACGCATCGTCAGCGCCGCCGCCGCCCTGTTGGCGGTGAGCTTCTTCGCGTTCGGGACGGCCGAGATCAGCTTCATGCAGATGTTCGGCCTGGGCACCGGGTTGGCCATCCTGATCGACGCCGTCGCGGTACGGGGCATCCTGGTCCCCGCCGCGATGCGCCTGCTCGGCCGCTCGGCCTGGTACGCACCCCGCCCCCTGCGCAGGTTCCACAACCGATTCGGCCTCAGCGAAACCGGCACCGTACCCCCGCCCACGGCTTCGCCGGAGCACCTGCCCGGCACCTCGAACAGAAAGAACTCGGCCGAAGTCTGACCCTGACGCGGACACTGCGGGTCCGTGCTGATGACCACAAGGTCGCTCGTCGCCGCCACCCGATACGCCGCCCGGTACGCCGCCCGAACGCAACTGCGCCGCGGTTCCGGCCGTACCGCGCCAGACGTCGCTCAGTAGTACCGGCGGTGCCATCGCCCGGTGGCGAGGTCGAGTTCGGAGTACGCGGCCTCTCCCGGTGTCTCCGTCACGTAGACGCGGCCCTCGCCCTCGGCGATCGACCAGGCGGCGATGTCGTCGCGAAGCGTCTTCGGCCCCCGGGCGGTCAGTTCCACGACGCCGCCCTTCCCCGCGGCGCAGAACAACCGTCCCTCGACGAACGCCACGCCGATGGCGCCCACTCGGTCGCGTACGGCCACCGAGAAACCGCGCTGTGCGGACCCGCGAAGTATGCGGCCGCCGCGCGATCTGCCGGCGACGTACACCTCGCCGTCGGCGTCGAAGGCGATGCCCGCCAGCAGGTCGGCCGCGTCGGGGCCGTCCGGATCGGCGATCCGCGTCCACCCGGTGCCGTCGAAGTGCAGCAGGGTGCTGCTGTAGCCGGCGGCATAGGCCAAGGAGTACGTCAGTCGTCCGATTTTCGACGGATAGGTGTCATCGGGGAGCATGCGGGCCAAAGTGCGATACCGGTCCGACGTGATCGGCGTGTTTTCCGTCCGGCGAACGGGTGGCCGGCAAGTGGGAGGATAACGGCGGCCGGGTGACGCCTTCATCGGGGCCTGCTTCGCTCGAACCGGGCATGATTCCCCCGTGGATGACGACAGGGATCATCGTGGGCGCGGCCGGTTCACGCTGACGGAAACAAGGCAGGGTCGCATATTGGGCGTGTGCTCCGTGGTGGACGGGTTGTTCACGGAACCCGCGCGGGGGACCTACGAGCTGTTCGGCTGGGTCCCGGACGGCACCGGCGCGAAGGGTTGGATCGGAACGCTGGTGTGGTTGGTGCCGGGAGACGAGTCGCTCGACCCCTGGCTGCTCGGGGACGCCGTGAGCACTGGAGCGATCCCGAAGAGCGGCAGTCTCGTCCTTGCCGGGGAGGACGACTACGTAGGCCCGCCCGAGGGATACCGGGGACCCGTCCGGGTGCACGACGGGAACCAATGGCTGGGCTCCTGCCGGGAGTTCACCCGGATCCTGCCCGCGGAGCAGATGATGCCACCGCTCGTACTGCGCGGTCTCGCCCCGGGCGATGAGCTGCGGGCGGCGTTGGCCAAGGGCACCCGCAAGGCCCTGCATCTCGAAGAAGTCGCCTTGGAGATCAGGGATGACCATGGGCAACCGCTGGCCGATTGCGTGCTGTGGGCGAAAGTCGATGCCTGGCGCCCATCCCCGCACGGGGCGGATCTCGTCGACGTGGAACTCGCGAGGCACTACACGCTTGTACCCGAGCATGCCCGGCCGATTTGGGAGCGGTGGTTCACCGGACCGCCGCAGGCTCCGGCCGCCTGGGCCGGCCTGGGCACCCGGCAACGCGGGGCGTGGCTCGACCTCGTCCAAGCGCGGGGCTGCCGGCGTGCCCGTCGTGATCGGCCGGCCGGTCGCGTCTATGAACTCGACGGCGGGAACGTCACCGACGTGCCCGGCCTATACCTGGCGCTCGGCGAGGCGGTGAACGGTCCGGGCGGCTACTTCGGCGGCTGTCTCGACGCCCTCCAGGACTGCCTGCGCGGCGCATTCGGCCACACCTCCCCCGCGACCCTGATCTGGCGGAACGCCGGAGCCGCACACGCGCACCTGTCCCGGCGGCTGACTCCGCACGGTCGGCCGCACGATCTGTTCGCCGCGGCTCTCCGAGTCCTGGCCGAGGGCGGCGTGAACGTCACCCTGGCGTGAACCGCATCGGCCCGCCGCATGGCGACAACGAGTCGAGCACGTCGGGAGCCACATCCGTCCCGACCCCACGACAAGCAGCGGGAATGAGTGCCGGCCACGCCTCACGCACCGGCCACGACGCAGCCCGTCGGGCATGCCGGTGAACGCCGCCGGTATGCCGCCGGCCCGGTCGTCGGCCCGCCAACGTCGAGCCCCACCCGGGCATGGGCGTCGTACGGGAGACTGACAGGGCCCTTCTCTCGCGGGCGCCGCAGGCGATTCCCGAGCGTCGGTGGCCGAGCGCATGGAGGATTGCGTCGTGAACACACCCGCTTCCCGTACGTGGCCGGTCTCGGTCAAGGGCGTCGTGGTCGACCGCCGCGACCGTGTGCTTTTGCTGCGCAACGAGCGGCGGGAGTGGGAACTGCCGGGCGGCCGACCGGAGTCGGGCGAGGTGCCGGCCGAGTGCGTGGTGCGCGAGATCGAGGAGGAGACCGCCTGGAGGGCCCGGACCGGGCCCCTGTTGGACACGTGGGTCTACGAACCCCTGCCCGAGCGCCACGTCCTGATCGTCACGTACGGCATCCCGCTCCCGGACACTGACGTTGCCGCACCGGTCCGCAGCCACGAGCACCGCGAGATCGGCCTGTTCACCCGCGCCGAGGTCCCCGACCTGTTCATGCCCGACGGCTACAAGCGATCCGTGACGGCCTGGTTCGACCATCCCGCCCATACGACGTGAGCAGGCCGCGTTCGGTGCTTGGCTACGGATTGGGGGCGGTGCGCCGCTGTCGCGATAGGAAGGCAGGTCGGCCACGAGCTTGGTGAGGGCCGGGTTGCCCTCGTGGCGGCGTTCGTGGAGTTCGGCGATCTTGCGGGCGATGTCGGGGTCGTCGCTGTCGGTGGTGTCGTAGGAGACGAAGGTGCAATCGCGGGACCCGCGTCCGTCCGCGACGGACGCGCGGAACGCGGCCGGTGCCCGTCGGCCCGGCGCTGTGCGAAAGAACCGCCGGACAGGGTCGGCGTCGAGCCCGAGGGCCTCGGGCCGGACGGGTCTCCAGGCGGGTTCACCACGGCGGTTCATCCGGCTTGCGAACAGGGGTTGCACCTTCCGTAGCGGTATGTGTTCCAGTGGACTCACCCCCGCTCCGTTCAGGAAAGGCTCTGTCCATGCACGCGTCCTTCATTCCGCCCCGCCGGGTCAAGATCGGTCACGCGGCGGCCTTCGCCGGTACTACACCGCGGACGATCCGCCACTACCACGAAATCGGCCTGCTTCCGGAGCCCGAGCGCGGCGCCGACGACCGCCGCCGCTACGGCTACGACGACATGATCCGACTGCTGTGGATCCTCAAGATGGCCGACGCCGGAATCGCCTTGGACGACATCCGCAAAGCCTTCACCACCTCCACGGCCTCCGACGACACCGACAGCGAGGACGACATCGAGGCCACCCTGGAGCGGCTGGAGGAAACCCTCTCCGAACAGGAAGCCGAACTGCGTCGGCAAAGGACCGCCGTACAGCGCATGCGTACCGAGGGCAGCCGGATGGGCCTGCTCCCCGACATCGTCACCGACCGCCTCAAGAGCCTGCCCGAGAGCCTGCGCCAGTCGGACCTGGACACGTTGCTGATCACCGAGCGGATCTTCGGCCCGCTCGGAGCGGCCGTCCAGGCCACCCGCTTCATCGCCCTGGCCTCCTACCCCGACCTGCGAGCCGAATCCGACCGCCTCGACGCCACCGAGGAGGCACTTGACGACACCGTCGCCGTTGACGATCCGCGCGTGGCTCAGGTGGCCGCCCAGCGGCACGCCTTCGAAAGCGCCTTGCTGACCGTCATCGAGGAGTCCGGGCTGGAGAAGGACGACGAAGCCCTGTTCGACGCCTGGGAAGCCATGCAGCCCGACGCCGCCGATGGCAAGGAGGAGGCCGACAACGTTGCCGGACCACGGGAGGAAGGCGGCATGAGTGTGGTCGAGGCGATCGGCAAGATGCCCTACGACTTCTCCCCGGCCCGCCTGCGCTGCATGGAACTGGCTCTGGAACTCTCCGCCCGGGACTGAACCCGGCCCCTTCCTGAGCTTGGCCCTTGCAGCTGATCGGAAAATCAACGCTCAGCCTGGCGGACGGCGGCATCCGGTCCGCGTACGGACCGGACGCCGAAACGAGTTCGGTCGAACGGCCGCGGGTTCGAGGACGACCCGGCGACCAAGGGCCCGGATCGGCGGATGAGTTCGCGGGGTCTTGTGGGCGGGGTTGAGATGCCGCTGGGTTCCGTACGGGTCCTGAGCAACGGCGGTGATGCCGCTGTCGAACGCGGCGCGGTCCTCGCGTCCATCGCGCGCAGTTCGGCTTGCGGCGGATGCGTGTATCGATCGGCTACGTCACCGCGTATGAAAAATCGGTTCGGTAGTGGACGCGTGCCGACTAGCGTCGGCGCATGCATTCAATCGAGTTCCGCAGGGTCCCCTACGCCCCCCAATGGTCGGTCGAGGGTGGGAGTATCGAGGTTTTGGCGTACCTGATCGACGGCGCCTCGTTCCTGGAATCGGTCCGCCGCGCGGAACTTCCCGACGCCTTGGCGGAGCAGGCGGAGCGCGCCGACGAATTCGCGCCGGACCCCGCACCGTTGCTGGCCGGGACGTACATGTACGCCCAGGGTTTCAGCCTGGAGCACCTGCTCGGCGGAAAGCCGGACATGGTCCCGCACGGCGCCGAGGAAGGCGAGACCATACTGCTCGGATGCGACTGCGGCATCTTCGACTGCTGGGCGCTGACCGCGACAATCACCGCCGGAGAAGACACCGTGACGTGGTCGAACCTGCAAAACACCTACCGCGACTGGAACTACGACTCCATCGGAACCCTCACCTTCTCCCGCCGGCAATACGAGACCTCGTGGCGCACAGCACGCTTCGGCTGATGACCACGGCTCAACCACCGGCCGCGACGGACCCGTTCACCCGGCCGGGGTCGGCATCGGAACGGGCGTGCGAGTCACCCGCAAAGACCGCTCGGGTGCACGGTCCAGCGGCCCATCACTCCGTCCCTTGCTCCCGTGGTCGGCAGGCGCCCGTCCGGAGAGAACGCCACCGCCCGCACCGTGCCGGTGTGACCGGAGAGGCCCTCTCCGACCGCTCGCCGAGTTGGGAATCCCCGTCGTCCACCGCCTCGAACTCGCCGCAGCCGCGTGCATGGGCCCGACAGCACGGCCGCGAGAGGTCGTCGTGGAGAGAACCTACCCGTCAAGGGCCCTGCTGATCGGCCTCGCGCCTCCTGGTTTGCGTCAGGTCGATCCCCTGCCCACGCTGCTCGAACGTCGCCTGAGTGAACACCAAACGGACCGAGTGACGCACAGCCCGGATGTCGTGGCCGGCCACCGGCGCGGCCCGGCCGCGCGCTACGGCCCATATGTCCAACCACATCGCCCCGCTCAACGGCCGCGATGTGACGGCGACCAGCCCGATGCCGCACGGCCGCGCGGCAGCCTTGCTCGGGGTGGCGTCCCGATCAGTCCGCCGCGGCCACCGCCGGAGCCGGAACTCTTCCCTTCGGCGTTACGAGCCATGAAACGGTGCCCGCTCGATGCGAGTCCCTGCTTGCGCGGGGCCGCCGTGGGGGTGGGCCGGGGCGGCCCCACTGATCAGGCCGTGGTGGACGGAGGACGGGCGAGGTAGGCGGTCTTGGCTTCGGCGGAGAACCCGCATGCCCGGTAGAACGCATGGGTGTCCGGGTCACGGGAGCCGGTCAGCAGCATCGCCTTGTAGCAGCCCGCGTCCCAGGCGGCTTGGAGCGTGGCATCCATGATCCGCCGGCCGAGACCGGTGCCGCGCAGTTCCGCGTCGACCACGACGTTCTCGATGACGGCGTACGGCGAGGCCGA
>NZ_JBVHLU010000104.1:0-36231 GCF_055558835.1 Embleya sp. NPDC025285 | reverse complement strand
CCCCACCCCCCCACCCCCCCCCCCCCCCCCCCCCCCCCCCCCCCCCCCCCCCCACCACCCCCCCCCCCCCCCCCCCCCCCCCCCCCCCCCCCGGTGCCGGGTGGTGCCGAAGGTCAGCCGATCGGCGGTATCGCCTCCGCCAGCGCCCGGACCGCCGCGACGAAGCAGTCCGCCGGCGGGGTGACCAGGCCCGCGCCGACCTGACCGGTGCCCGCGACCTTGCCCGCGATGCCGGTGTTGATCTGCGGCAGGATGCCGGTGCGCACCACCTTGGTCACGTCGATCCCGGTCGGCGTGCCGCGGAAGTCCAACACCGGGATCTGGTAGGCCGGGTTCTCCGCGAGGGTGATCTCGTACATCCGCCGGGTCGCGGCCAGCGCGTCGTCCACCTCGCCGCCGATGAACCGCACGATCGCCGGTGCCGCCGCCATCGCGAAGCCGCCGATGCCGGCGGTCTCGGTGATCGCCGAGTCGCCGATGTCCGGGTTGGCGTCGTCCGGGCCGTACGCGCCCAGGTACAGACCGTCCGGGACCTCGGCGGGGCCGGTGTACCAGCGGTCGCCGGTGCCGGAGACCTGGATGCCGAAGTCGGTGCCGTTGCGCGCCATCGCCACCACGAGCGAGGAGCCGGGCACGTCGCGGCCCGCGTCCATCGCCAGCTTGCAGGCGGGCATGTCCAGGTTCAGGAAGAAGTGGTCGTTGCCGCCGACGAAGCGGGCCGCCTCGGCGATGTCCGAGGTCGGCGCGCCGCTGTCGATCATGTTCGGCAGCAGTTCGCGCAGCAGCATCAGGGTGCCGGCGCGGTTGCGGTTGTGGCCCTCGTCGCCCATCTGCAACATCTGCGCGATGATCGCCCGGATGTCGATCGCCTCGCCCGCGCGCACCGCGGTGCGCAGCAGCGGACCGAGCACCGCGGACATCCAGCGCAGCCGCTCGATCACCTCGGGCCCGTACGCGCCGTAGCGCAGCACCTTGCCCAGGCCCTCGTTCAGCGAGCACCACGCGCGGGTGCCGTGCGTGGTGTCCTCGAGTTCGAACATCCACATCGACGGGCTGACCACGCCCGCCATCGGCCCCACCGCGTGGTGGTGATGGCACGAGTCCAGTTCGGCGTGACCCTCGGCGAGGAACTTCTCCGCCGCCTCGGGGGTGTCGGCCAGGCCCTCGAAGAGCACCGCGCCGATCAGCGCGCCGCGCATCGGCCCGGACGCCCGCGCCCAGTCGATCGGCGGTCCGGCGTGCCGGAACTGGCCGGCCTTCAGACCCAGCGCCTCGCTCGCGGGCTTGACGTCCACCAGGTGCGGCGTGGATGCCAGCACCCGTTCGATCGCGACCTTGTTGGCCGCCTCGCGGCGCGCGTCGGCGAGCACCGCGGCCAGCGCGTCGGCGGTGCCGGGCAGCGGCGGGCGCCAGTCGACGGCGGTCACCGGTACGGCCTGCGCGGCCAGCGCGTCGGCGAGCAGATCGGCGCCGACCGTCACCACGGACGGGTCCCGGGTCAGCAGCGTGCCGCCTCGGGGGTTGGGAGCACTCACGCGTCGAGCCCTTCTACGATCGCCACGGCGCGCCGGGCGGCCTCGGCATTGGACAGGTGGACCTCGGCGCCGGCGGCGGTCAGGGTGCGGGCCTGGGCGTCCAGGTCCTGCGGGTCCAGGTCGGTGCCGCACAGCGAGATCAGGACGGCGGGGGCGTCCGGTCCGGCGGCGCGCAGCACCTCGGCCAGGTCGGCGGCCGGGTCCGGGTGCGCGCCGTGTCCCAGGACGACGTCCAGGAGCAGGACCGCGGTGGCCGGGTCGGCCAGTTCCTCGGCGAGCCGCTCCAGGCGCAGGCTCGGGTCGATCATCGGGTGCGGGCGGCCCGCGGTCAGGCCGTCGTCGCCGAAGTCGATCATCAGGTGCCCGGCCGTGCGCAGGTCGGCGGGCAGCGCCCAGTCGGCCCGCAACGGGATGTTGGAGGCGATCGGGCCGAGCCGGTCGGCGGCGATGATCATCGCCTCGTCGCACAGCGTGCCGCCGCAGAACAGCCCGCGCAGCGCGCCGGTACGGGTGGGCACGGTCCGCTCGGGACGCCAGGTCCGGTCCTGGACGCCGGCGTGTCCGATGGCGGCCAGCGCCTTGGTCGCGGCGGCGGTGAGGTCCTCGCGGCCCTGCCCGAGGAAGGCCAACTGCACCGGTGTGGACAGCGTCGAGGCGTAGCGCTCGACCTCGGCCGCGACCGAGTCGGCGGGCGGCTTGGAGACCACCACGATCAGTTCGGTGGCCGGGTCGGCGTCCAGCATCGCCAGCGCCTGGAGCGTCGAGCGGGCGCCGACCGCCTCGCTCAGGTCGCGTCCGCCCACGCCCAGGCAGTGGCTGACGCCGCTGCCGGCCGCGTGCAGCAGGCACATCAGTTCCTGCGATCCGGTGCCGGAGGCGGCCACGATGCCGATCGGTCCCGGGCGCACGGAGTTGGCGAAGCCGAGGCCGACGCCGCCGACCAGCGCGGTGCCGCAGTCCGGGCCCATCACCAGGAGGCCGCGTTCGCGGCCCACGTCCTTGAGTCGGATCTCCTGCTCGACGGGCACGTTGTCGCTGAAGATCAGCACGTCCAGGCCCGCTTCGAGGGCGTCCATCGCCTCGGCGAAGGCGTGCGGTCCGGGTACCGAGACCAGCGCGAGGCTCGCGTCGGGCGTGGCACCGGCGGCGGTACGGATCGTGCGCGGCGGGACGCCGGCGGCGGAGCCGATCCCGGTGCCGCCGCCGGTGGACAGGACCAGGGCCTGTTCGAGCACCTCGACGGCGCGCCGCAGCGCGTCGTCGTCGTCGGCCCGGATCGCCACGATCAGGTCGTTGGGTCCGGCGCCGTCCGGGGTCTCGAAGCCCATGCCCGCCAACAGGCCGACGTTGAGTTCCGTCGCCATGGCGACGAGCGCCTTGGTGACCCCGTCCACCGCGGATACCGATCGGCTCACCTGCATCAGGCTGACCGAGTCTCGGTATGTTCCGCGGCGCAGCTCAAGCGCGCTGCTCACGGGCGCTCCTTCCTTCGGGGTACGGGAGTTCGGTGGGACCGCCGCAGCCGCGAGGGGCTCCGGCGATCGCTGGTGCGAGATCTGCGTCGGCCGCCTCGGCCCCGGCCAGGACGCCGTGGGCCAGGTCCGCGCCGGAGGTGTGACCCACCGTCAACAGGCGGCGCAGGCAAGGGATGACGTCGGTGTCCCGGCCCACCGCACCGATCAGGTCGATCAGTTGCCCGCAGCCGTCGCCGCGGACGGCGTGGCCGAGCAGCGCGGCGGACAGGTCGGTGGTGCGGCCCGGGGCGTGTGCCGTGACGCGCGCGCCGAGGGCGCTCGCGTGCCGGCCGCCGGCCCGGTCGGGGGCGAGCAGGCGCAGCGCGAGCAGGAAGCCGCACAGCGCGTCGTCGCCGCTGGGGGTCAGTCCCGGGCCCAGGCCGATCAGTCGCAGCGCGGCGGCGTACGCGCGATCGGGGTCGGTCGCGACGTGTCGGCCCAGTTCGGCCAAGTGGGCGCGCGCGTCGGCGGACAGGCCGGTGCGTACCGGCTCCAGTGCGGTGCGCAGCGTGGCGCGCCCGGCCCGGCGGGTGTCGGTGTCGCCCGGCGCGGGCGGGCGCGGCGGGGTCCACCAGCGGGCCGCCGGCACCCGCAGCGGGCCGATGCGCACGCGGCCGTCGCCGATGTGGGCGTGCCGGTGGCCGGCGAGTGCCGGGAAGGGGGACGCGCTGCTGCGGCCGGCGACCACGAGGGCGTTGGGCAGTCGGACCGCGTCGTGCGTGCACAGGGCCAGGACCGTGTCGTCCGGGTCGGCGAGGTAGATCGCGGCCGGGAAGACGCCGAGAACCCGCGCGGGCCGGGTCGACGCGCACAGTGCCGCGCGGATCCGCTCGGAGGCCGAGCCCGGCATCGTCACCGTCGCCGGATCGCCATTGTCTCCCGGGTCTACCACGGTGGTGCCTCCCGGGAACGGTGCGGAATCGAGGTGGTGTGGAGCGGACGCGAAGTGGTACGGGGATCGACGTGCTGTCGTGCCGAGTGCTGTCGTGCCAGGTGTTGCCGTGCCGGGTGTTGCCGGGTCGAGCGATGCCGGGTCGAGTGGCGCCGGGTCCACCGGTGCCGGGCCCGACGACGCCCCTGGTCGAAACGGTGCGGAGTCGATGATCGACACGGTGTGGCCGAGGTCTCCGGGGCGGTGGGCCCCGGTGTGACCTGTCATCCGGTGCCACTCAAATCGGACCGGCTCAATGTCTGTTGTGAACGTAATCCAATGGCTATGGTCCTCGAATGGAGCAAGTTGCCAACCTTGGCGCAGATATTTCGCGTAATTTGCCAAGCCCTGGTGGAAGTCCGGGCGGGGTGCGAACCGCGAGTACCGGCACGCTCGTCCGCGGCGTCGCGGTGCGCGACGTGCTGAGCCTGTCCAGCCTGTCCGGCGCCCGGCTGATGGCCGGCGAGCGCGGCTTGGACCGCGTGGTGCAGCGGCTCAACGTGATGGAGGTCCCGGACATCCTGCCCTGGACCAAACCGCACGAACTCCTGCTGACCACCGGCTACCCGCTGCGCGAGACCCCGCAGTCCCTGTGCGATCTGGTGACCGAGTTGGAGTCGCGCCGACTCGCCGCGGTGGGCATCAAGCTGGGCCGCTACCTGGACGAGTTGCCCGCCGACATGCTGGAGGCCGCCGACCGGGTCGGCCTGCCGATCATCCGGCTGCCCGACGACGTCGCCTTCGACGACATTCTCAACCAGGTGCTCACCGATATCCTCAACCGGCAGGCCGCGGTGCTGGCCCGCTCCGAGGAGGCGCACCGCGCGCTGGTCAGTGTGGTGCTCGCGGGCGGCGGCCTGGAGGCGATCACCGACGAACTCAGCCGCCTGCTGGGCGGCACCGTCATGGTCACCACACCCGACGGGCGACTGCTCGCGTCGTCGGCCTCCGAACAGGTCGCGGCCACATCCAGCGGGCGCGGCGTGTTCGACGCCACCGGCCGCTTCCGGGTGGAGCGCTTCAAGCACGGCGCGCGGGCCCTGGAGGACCCGACCACCGGGGTGGCCCTGGTGCCGATCCTGGCCGGTGCCCTCGACCACGGCCGGGTCGTCCTGATCTCCGCCGGGCGCACGCTCGACGAGAGCGACATCCAGGTGTTGGAACGGGCCGCCGCCACAGCGGCACTGGTGATCACCAAGGAACTCGCGGTCGCCGCCGTGGAGAGCAAGTACCAGGGCGACTTCATGCGCGACCTGCTGGCCGGCCGGGCCGGCGACCCGGCGCACACCGTGCGGCACTGCGCGTCGCTGGGCTGGGCGATCGACCGCCCGCTGACCGTGGTGGTCGCGCAGTTGGAACCCGGCGAGGGCCTCGACCCGGAGTCGGACGACCTGCGGCCCGCCCACGAACGCTTCGCCACCGCGTGGGGCATCGTGGTGCGCGAACGCGATCCGCGCGCGGCCGTGGTCGGCTACAGCCAGGAGGTCGTGGTGGTGATGGGCGCCTCGGAGCGCACCCCGCCAGGCGAGTTGGTCCGGCACATGGTCGCCCAGGTCTCCGGCGACGGCGGCGGCGGGCGCCGCTCGTTCTCCACCGGGGTCAGCCGCGTGGTCACCGACCCCGCGCTGCTGCCCGAGGCCTACGAACAGGCGCGCCGCGCGGCCAAGGTCGGCCGGCAGATGCACGGTCCGGGCGGCATCGCCGACTTCGACAGCCTGGGCGTGTACCGCCTGCTCAGCCTGGTCCCCGACTCGGCCGAACTGACCAGCTTCATGCGGGAGACCCTCGGCGAACTCGCGAGCCGCGAGGACGAGGAGACCACCGATCTGCGCACCACCCTGGAGGTGCTGCTCGACACCAACCTGAACGTGGCCGAGACGGCCCGGATCCTGCACTTCCACTACAACACGCTGCGCTACCGGATCGGCAAGCTCGAACGGTTGCTCGGCGCGTTCACCACGGATTCGCATCTACGGCTCAACATCATGCTGGCGCTCCAGGTGCGCCGCATGCGCGGGCTGTAGCGTAGCGCGCACGTACGGAGAGACCCTTGGTTGTTCATCCATACGCCGAGACGAGTCGGCAACAAACCTTGGGTGAATTTCACAACACCACCAGGCCGGATCTGTCAGCTATCACCCAAGCCGCAGTGTCCGACCCGTCCATAACCTTCCCCCAACCTCGTGGCGAGAACGGCGAACATCACCGGATCGCGCTCACCGTGCCGGGTCGTGCGACAACGAATCGCCCTCGCACCCCCCTACGCCTGGAAGGCGGCTGAACATGGCACTCGGCTTGGGATGGAAGCTCTACGGGGACGGCAGCACCCCACCTCCGGGTGAGGTCGTACGCCCCGACGAACGACTCTCGTGGGGTCGGACCATCGGTCTGGGCGCACAGCACATCGTCGCGATGTTCGGCGCGACATTCGTATTCCCGGTGGTCATGGGTCTGGACCCCAACCTGGCGATCATGATGTCGGGTCTGGCCACGGTGGTCTTCCTGCTCATCGTGCAGGGGAAGATCCCCAGCTACCTCGGCACCAGCGCCGCGTTCGTCGGCGCGGTCGCCACCATCCGCGCCTCCGGCGGCTCCAGCGCGACGGTGACCGGAGCGATCCTGGTCGCCGGCGCGGTACTCGCGCTCGCCGGCGTGCTGATCCACCTGCTCGGCGCCGAACTCGTCAACAAGGCGCTGCCGCCGGTGGTCACCGGCGCCGTGGTGCTGTTGATCGGCTTCAACCTGGCGCCCGTGGTGGCCGAGGTGTACTGGCCGCAGGACCAGTGGATCGCCATCCTGACGATGACCGCGGTGATCGCGATGACCGTGCTGCTGCGCGGCTTCTGGTCCCGGATCGCGATCTTCCTCGGCCTGGTCTTCGGCTACGCGATGTCCTGGCTGTTCGACAAGGGCTTCGGGCAGATCACCTCGGCCCAGCCCGGTCAGCACGACGGCAAGGAGTTCGCGCACGACCGGGTCGACTTCTCCGGTGTCACCTCCGCCGACTGGTTCGGGCTGCCCTCCACGCACGCCCCGGACTTCAAGACCTCGGCGATCCTGGTCGCGCTGCCCGCCGTGATCGCGCTGATCGCGGAGAACGCCGGCCACGTCAAGGCGGTCTCCGAGATGACCGGCGCCGACCTGGACGGCAGCCTGGGCAAGGCGATCACCGCGGACGGCCTGGGTACCGTGATGGCCAGCGCGGTGGGCGGCTCGCCCACCACCACCTACGCCGAGAACATCGGCGTCATGGCGGCCACCCGGGTCTACTCCACCGCCGCCTACTACGTGGCGGCCGCCGTCGCCGTGTTGTTCGGCCTGTGTCCCAAGTTCGGCGCGCTGATCGCGGCCACCCCCGGCGGCGTGCTCGGCGGCATCACCGTCGTGCTCTACGGCATGATCGGCCTGCTCGGCGCCAAGATCTGGATCGAGAACAAGGTCGACTTCGCCAACCCGATCAACCTGGTCCCGGTCGCGGCCGGCGTGGTGATCGGCATCGGCGGCGTCGCGATCAAGTTCAACGACGACTTCACCATCGAGGGCATCGCGCTGGGCACCATCGTCACCCTGGTGATATACCACGCCCTGCACGCCCTGGCCCCCGCGCACATGCGCGACCCCAAGGCCCCCGCCGACGTCGAACTCGAGGGCGGCACCGCGCTGTCCCTGGGCACCGTGGAGGAACACCGGCCCGCGGAGCAGCCGTTGACCGGCTCCACCGCCGCCGCTCCGCCGCCGAAGACGCCGTCCAGCTGACGCCGACACACGAGGCGCACCACCGCACGCGACACCAGGAGGAGACGACACCGTGAAGCCGCCGGCATTCCGATATCACGCACCGACCGATCTGGCCGAAGCCCTCGACGTCCTCGACGGCGTCGGCCACGACGGAAAGGTCCTCGCCGGCGGCCAGAGTCTGATCCCGATGCTGAACATGAGACTCGCGGCCCCGGCCAACCTGGTCGACATCAACGGGCTCGCCGAACTCTCCTATGTCCGCACCGACCCCGGCGGCGTCGCGGTGGGCGCGCTCGCCCGGCACGCCGAGGTCGAGGCGGACGAGGCCGCACACGCGGTCGTCCCGCTGCTGCGCCAGGGCCTGCGCCTGGTCGCCCACCCGGTGATCCGCAACCGGGGCACCACCGTGGGCAGCCTCGCGCACGCCGACCCCTCCGGTGAGATGACCGCCGTACTGGCCCTGCTCGGCGGCTCGATGACGCTGGCCCGCAAGGGGGCCACCCGCACCGTGCCCGCCGAGGACTTCTTCGTCGGGCCGCTGGAGGCGTGCATCGAGGCGGGCGAGCTGGCCGTGGCCGCCTACTTCCCCCGGCTGCCGGGCCGTACCGGCACCGAGTTCGTGGAGATCGCCCGCCGACACGGCGACTACGCGATGTGCGGCGTCGCGGCGGCGGTCACCGTCGACGACGACCTGCGGATCGTCTCCGCCCGGGCCGCCTACCTCTCGCTCTCGCCGGTGCCGCTCGTGCTCGACCTGACCGACGCGCTGATCGGCCGTACCGCCGACACCGCCGCCTGGCAGGACGCGGCGACCCTCGCGTCCTCGAGTCTGGAACCCGAGCCGGACATCCACGCCACCGCCGAGTACCGCGCGCAGTTGGCCGGCGTACTCACCGTCCGTGCGCTGCGCACCGCCACCGAACGCGCGGCCCTGGTCGACCCGAACCCCAACGCAGCACGCGACACCGGCACCAACGAGCGGAGCGCCCGATGACCGAGACGCAGATCCCCACCGAACAACGCCTCGACATCCGGCTCAGCGTGAACGGCGTGCTGCACACCACCACCGTCACCCCGCGCCGACTGCTCTCCGACTGCCTGCGCCACGACCTGGGCCTGACCGGCACCCACGTGGGCTGCGAGCACGGCGTGTGCGGCGCGTGCACCATCCAGGTCGACGGCAAGCCGATGCGTGGTTGCCTGATGTTCGCCGTCAGCGCGCAGGGCCACGAGATCACCACGGTCGAGGGACTGGCCGACGCCGACGGCACCATGCACCCCGTGCAGCAGGCCTTCCGCGAGTGCCACGGACTCCAGTGCGGGTTCTGTACACCCGGCTTCCTCACCGTCGTCTCCGCCTTCCTGGAGGAGAACCCGACGCCGACCGAGGAGGAGGCGCGCGAGGCGATCTCGGGCAACCTGTGTCGCTGTACCGGGTACCAGAACATCGTGAAGTCGGTGCTGCGCGCCGCCGAGATCACCAGCGAACGCCGGGCCGACGAGCAGTCCGAGGGGGACGCCCGATGACCACCAAGATGTTCGGCGCACCCGTGCAACGCACCGAGGACCTGCGCCTGTTGGTCGGCAACGGCCGCTATCTCGACGACCTGGGCGAGGGCTCCTACGAGGCCGCGTTCGTACGCAGCCCGCACGCCCGCGCCAGGATCACCGGGATCGACGTCACCGGCGCGCTCGACGTCGACGGCCTGGTCGCCATCTACACCTACGAGGACCTGACCGGCCGGGTCGCCGAGCCGCTCCCGCTGCTCATCCCGCACCCCGCGCTCACCCACGGCCGTACCGCGTACCCGCTGGCCAAGGAGTTCGTCAACCACGTCGGCGAGGCCGTCGTGATGGTCGTCGCCCGGGACCGCTACCTGGCCGAGGACGCCTGCGAGCGGATCACCGTCGAGTACGAACCGCTGCCGCCCGTGGTCGGCATCGAGAACGCCTTCCGCGCCGACCGCCTGGTGCACGAGGACGTGCCCGGCAACTGCGCGGCGCACTTCGTCCAGGAGGTCGGCGACGCGCCCGCGGCGATCGCCGCCGCGCCGAACCGGCTGGAGTTGAAGCTCGACATCGAGCGCAGCGCGTGCATGCCGATGGAGGGCCGCGGGGTCTACGCCCGCTGGGACGCCGCCGACGCGAGCCTGCGCGTGTACACCTCCACGCAGACCTCCACCGGCGTGCGCGCGGCCGTCGCGGCCAAGCTGGACCTGCCGCTGGACCGGGTCGAGTGCGTCACCCCCGACGTCGGCGGCGGCTTCGGCGTCAAGATCGTGCACCCGTGGCCGGAGGAGATCCTCGTCCCGTGGGCGGCCCGACTGCTCGACCACGAGGTCAAGTGGACCGAGGACCGCCGCGAGCACTTCATCTCCGCCGCGCACGAGCGCGGGCAGTTGCAGACCGTACGGGTCGGCTTCGACGACGACGGCCGACTGCTCGGCCTGGACGTGGAGATCCTGCACGACAACGGCGCCTACACGCCGTACGGGATCATCGTGCCGATCATCACCTCCACCCAGTTGCTCGGCCCGTACAAGCCCGGCGCCTACCGGGTGGACTTCCGCAGCCTGTACACCAACACGGTGATAGTGACCCCCTACCGCGGCGCCGGGCGTCCGCAGGGTGTGTTCGCGATGGAGCGCGCGATGGACGCGATCGCCGACCACCTGGGTCGCGATCGCACCGAGGTGCGCGCGGTCAACTTCATCAAGCCCGAGGAGATGCCGTACGACCACGGCCTGCTCTTCCAGGACGGCCGACCGCTGATCTACGACTCGGGCGACTTCCCCGGGTCGTTGGAGGCGCTGAAGAAGCTGGTCGGCTGGGACGAGTTCGAGGCGTACCGCGCGCAGGCGCGGGCCGAGGGCCGCCGGGTCGGAATCGGCGTCGCGTGCTACGTCGAGGGCACCGGCGTGGGTCCGTACGAGGGTGGTCACGTCCAGATCGAGACCACCGGCAAGGTCAACGTCGCCACCGGGTTGACCAGCCAGGGCCAGGGTCACCAGACGGTGTTCGCGCAGATCGTCGCCGACGAACTGGGCGTACCGCTCGAGGACGTCACGGTGACGACCGGTGACACCCGCCGATTCCCGTACGCGGTAGGCACGTTCGCGTCGCGGGCGGCGGTGATGAGCGGCAACGCCATCGCGCTTGCCGCGCGCAACGTCAAGGCCAAGGCGCTGCGGATCGCGGGCGAGGCGCTGGAGGCCGATCCGCGCGACCTGGAGATCGTCGACGGTCGGGTGCGGGTCAAGGGCAGCCCGGGCTCCTCGGTCGCGCTCGGCACCGTCGCGGTGTTGTCCAACCCGCTGCGCTACGCCTTCGACGAGGCGTCCCAGGCGGCCACCCAGCTCACCGGCGCCGCCGACTTCTCCAAGCTGCCGGTCCCCGAGGGCGAGGAACCGGGCCTGGAGGGCCGCGACTACTACTCGCCGCCGACCGCCACCTTCGCCAACGGCATGCACGCGGTGATCGTGGAGACCGACCCCGACACCGCCGAGATCCGCATCCTGCGCTACTGCGTCGTGCACGACTGCGGGCACCTGATCAATCCGATGATCGTCGAGGGCCAGGTGCACGGCGGCGTCGCGCAGGGCGTCGGTGGCGCGCTGTACGAGCGCATGGAGTACGACGAGCACGGGCAGTTGGTCAACGCCTCGTTCATGGACTTCCTGATGCCGTACGCCAGCGAGGTCCCCAAGATCGAGATCGACCACCTGGAGACGCCCTCCCCGCTCAACCCGCTCGGCATCAAGGGTGCCGGGGAGGCGGGCGTGATCCCCGCGGCGGCCGTGTTCGCCTCCGCGATCGAGGACGCCGAGGGCTTCCCGATCGTGCGGATGCCGATCCAGCCGTCCGAACTCTTCCACCTGCGCAAGCGGTTCGCCGCCGGCGAGATCCCGGCCCTGCGCCGCGGCGCCGACCATGCCGCCGGCACCCACCGTTAAGGAGCACGTCGCACCATGAAGGTCCAAGGAAACGCCATCCTGAACGCGCCGGCCGACAAGGTCTGGGCGGCGCTGAACGACCCGGCCGTGCTCACCCGCACCATCCCCGGCTGCGAGAAGCTCGAGGAGACCGGCCCCGACGCGTACCGGATGACGGTGACGATGGGCGTCGCCTCGATCAAGGGCACCTACCTGGGCAACGTGCAGCTCACCGACCAGGTGCCGCCCGGCTCGTTCATGCTCAAGGCGTCCGGCTCGGGCGGCCCGGGCACGGTCAGCGCCGAGGTCAAGGTCACCCTGGAGGACATCGACGGCGGGCGGACCCGGCTGGAGTACGACGCCGAGGCCGTGGTGGGCGGGGTGATCGGCGGGGTCGGGCAGCGCATGCTGACGGGTGTCGCCAAGAAGACGGCGGGCGAGTTCTTCAAGTCGGTCGACAAGATCCTGACCGGGCAGACGCCGCTCACCCCGGTGCCCGCGGCGGTCAACGGAACCGCCGTGGTGGCGCAGGCCGATGGCACCGTCGCGGCCGCGCCGGCCGGCGGGTACGCGGCCCCGGCGGCGGCCTCGTCGTTCGGCGGCGCCGACTTCGCCAAGGGTGCGCTGTTCGGCGCCGCGGTGGCGCTGCTCGGCGCGATCGTCGGCGGCGTGATCGCCCGTCGTCGCTGATCCACTGATCGGGAACCGATCGCGAACCGATCGGGAAAGGGAGTTACCATGCGTGCGTTCACGGCGGCGGCCGTCCAGGTCGTGCCCCGGCCGGGACCGCTCACGGCGGCGGTGGTCGAGGCGAACATCGCCCACGCGCTGGACTGGGTCACCCGCTGCGTCGAGTCCACCGGTGCCGAGTTGGTCGTACTGCCGGAGAGCGTGACCACCGGCTTCACCCCGGCGCTGAGCGCCGAGGAGTTGTGGGACCTGGTCGACGACGTCCCGGGCGCGCTCACCGAGCCGTTCCAGGAGCGGGCCCGGGAGTTGGGCGTGCATCTGGTGTGGGGCACCTACGAACGCGGGGACGACCGCGGGGTCGTGTACAACTCGTCCGTGCTGGCCGGGCCGGACGGTCGGGTGCTCGGCGTCTACCGCAAGACCCACCCGTTCGGGCCCGAACTGCGGTCGCGCGGCGGGTGGGTCACGCCGGGCGAGTACGTCAGCGTGGTGGAGACCGACCTCGGTCGGATCGGCATGATCATCTGCTTCGACGGCGACTACCCGGAGCTGAGCCGGATCCAGGCGGTGCACGGCGCCGAGGTGATCTGCCGCCCGTCGGCCCTGCTGCGCTCCGCCGACCTGTGGGAACTCACCTGCCGGGCACGGGCGTACGACAACCACGTCTACGTGATCGGCGCCAACGCCACCGGCAGCGACCCGGCCGGTGTGCTGTACTTCGGCAACTCGATGATCGTCACCCCGGGCGCCGAGGTGATCGCGCGCGGCTCCTCGCACGAGGGTTGGGTCTCCGCTCGTCTGGACCCGGAGCGGGCGTTGGCGTCGCTGACCCCGGGGTCGAACGTGCCCCAGGTCTTCGACCACTTGGCCGACCGCAACCTGGACCTGATCGCCAACTACGCGGACGACCTGGTCCGTCCGGCGAAGACCACGTTCCCGCACGGCTGATCACCGCACGAACACGATGCCCCGGCCCGGCGGATCGGGCCGGGGCATCGTGCACGCGGTGCCGCGCGCTCACCCGGCCGCTCGCCCGGGTGTGCCGCCCGGCGCCGACGGCGGCTACTTGCCGAATCGCCGTTCGCGACTCGCGTACGAGCGCAGCGCGCGCAGGAAGTCCACGTGCCGGAACGCCGGCCAGTAGCAGTCCACCCAGTGCATCTCGGCGTACGCGGATTGCCAGAGCAGGAAACCGGACAGCCGCTGCTCTCCCGAGGTGCGGATGATGAAGTCGGTGTGCGCGGCGGTCGGCGAGTACAAATGCCGGGAGATGTCCTCGATATCGAACCGTTCGACCAGTTCGGCCGGGTCCCCACCGGCCGCGATGTGTGCCTCGAAGGCGCTCTTCACCGCGTCGACGATCTCGCGTCGGCCGCCGTAGCCGACCGCGACGTCCACTCTCAGCCCACCGCGCCCCTTCGTCGCGGCGGTGGCCGTCTTGAGCACCCGGGCGGCGGCACCGGGCAGCATGTCGAGCGAGCCGATCACCCGCACTTCCCAGGGCCGGCCTTCGGCCGTGATGTCCCGGACGGTCTCCTCGATGATCTCGATCAGCGGGCCGAGCTCTTCCGCGGGTCGGCCGAGGTTGTCGTCGGAGAGCATGAAGAGGGTCACGTGCTCGATTCCCGCGGCGGTGCACCACCCCAGGAACTCGGTCGCCTTGGCGCCACCCGCCCGGTACCCCTCCCGGACGTCCGCGTGCCCCGCCTTTCGGGCCCAGCGCCGGTTGCCGTCGAGCATGATCCCGACGTGCCGTGGGCGCGGCAGACCTATCAGGGTGGCGGCCAGTCGGCGTTCGTACACCGCTTCGATCGGCCGCCGCAGGAACAGCGGGAGCAGCTTCATGCACCATCTCCATCGCGTGGCAAAACCCTCGGCGGACCCTACCAGGGACGTTCTCACCGGGTCGGCGAGCGCGCTCAACGGCTTTACCACTCGGGCCACTTGCACACCGGTCGCCGCTCCGGGCCGCCGTGTCGCAGGAGCGGCTTCGCCCCGGCGCCCCGCCTGTGCCGGGGCGCCGGGGCGAAGGGACCGCGTTCAGCCGGTGTTCTCGCGCCGCCGGCGGCGGAGGACGACGGCACCGCCCGCGAGTACGAGTGCCGCGCTCGAACCGCCGACGATCAGTGGCGTCGCCGACGACGAGTCGTCCGCCGTGTCGGCGGTGGTGTAACCGCTGGACACGCCGTTGGTGTCGTAGTCCGAGCCGGGCAACTTGTCGGCGTAGCGGGCCTTGACCAGCTTCTGGTAGTCGCCGAGCGAGAGTGAGGACTGCCCGCCCAGACCCTCCTTGGCCTGGTCGTTGAGTGGCTCGACGGTGGTGACCTTGAGCCGGTACCACGCCTGCAGCTGGGGCTCGGTGAACACCAGGGCTCCGACGCCGGCCTTACCGGCGTACGTGGTGTCGCTGTCGCCGTCGCGGACGGCCGCCAGGTGCCAGCCGCCGCCCTGGGTCGGGGCGAGCATGACGGTGGCATTGCGGCCGTTGACGGTGACATCCAGCGAGGACACGAGATGGCTCAGCGCGATCGCCTGGGTGGCGATCGGCAGGGCCGTTCCCGCGACGAAGCCCGGCGTGATCTGGTTCACCACCAGAGGGTCCTTCACCGTGAACGCCGGCAGGCCCTCGCAGGGATCGGCCTTGTCCGGAATCGTCACCGGCGCCGCCCCGGGGCCGCCCTCGGGCAGCGGCACGCCGAGGAAGCGACAGACGGCGTCGTGCACGCCGGCCGACTTCACCAGATCGAGCGCGGCCTGCTGATCGGGGATGTCGACCGCGCCGGCCGGGCCGATGGCGGTGAGCAGTGCGGATGCGCTCACCGCCACAACGGTGGACAGGCGGGAGAAACGATTTCTCTCCCGTGTGGTGGACGTGCCTCGGTTTTGCATGTCGCCCGCCTTCTACTGGGAGATGTTGATCCGGGAGTGGGTCCACTTGAACGAGTTGTTGCTCACGTAGTCGTTGTAGTTCCACCACGTGTAGGTGGTGGTGTTCGGCCACGGGTCGCCGACGGCGATGGTGTTGTTCGACGTGTCGTAGCCGTAGACGACGTTCATGTGGCCACCGCCGGACGCCCACCCGATGCGGGCGCCGATCGGCCGGGCCGCCTTGACGTCGGTGCTCACCTGGTTGAACGAGGCGGCGCTGGAGAGGCCGATGCCGGTCTGCTTCATGCCCAGGCTCGCCCAGCCGTTCGCCATGTCCTGGAGCGTCGCGGGCTGGTTGTCGCAGCTCAGATTGCTGTTACGCCCGGCGGCCCGAGTGCAGAAGTCCGTTTGGGTGGTGCCGTAGCCCTGGTACTTGGCGATGGTGAGCCCGGAGGCGACCCAGCACCACTGGCTCTTCTCCTGCTTCAGCATGGTGATCTGGTCGTAGTTGGCTTCCGCCCGGGCCGTGCCGCTCGCGGCCAGAAGCAACCCCGAAGTCGTCAACGCGATGGCCGATGCGGTTTTCGCAAACCCGAATCTGCTCATACTCCTGCTTTCCCGTGTGGATACGACGAGTTTTGAGCGATCTTGCAGCTGCATGACAGCGCAAAATGATCACCTCGCCCGGGAGCCACTCGGAAAGCATTCGGGAACCACCCTGAAGGAAGGAGTCGGCGTATAAGCGTAGAAATATCCCCATGATTCCCTGCGCGGCAATGACTCGCCGTGACGGGATAAGCGTCCCGAGGCAGCCGTGGGGTCGATGCCGTGCACCGGGTCGAGGGCGGCACGGGTTGATCGACAGGGCGGGCGGGCTCCCGTACTGTGCGTGCCGACGACGGCGTGACTCATGGGGGATCGACATGGAGTACCTCTTCTATTGTCGCGACAAGCCGGGAACCAGGGCCCTGCGTGACGAACTTCAGGAAGCCCATTGGTCGTTCATGGACGAGTACGCCGAGGGGATGATCGCCCGCGGGCCGACGTTCGCCCCCGACGGGGAGACGGTGACCGGCAGCGTCCACATCGTCGACCTGCCGGACGCCGAGGCCGCGCGTGTGTTCGCGTTCGCGGAGCCGAACCACCGGGCGGGCGTGTACGAGGCAGAGGTGCTGATCCGGCGTTGGCACAACACGCTCGGCCGGAAAATGTGGGATTTCGAAGGGAGTTCGGAGGGCCACCCGCGATTCCTGATCCTCGGCCACGCCAAGGCGGGCATGACCGCGACCCGTGACCGACTGCGGGCGGAGCAACTCCGCCGGCTACTCCACGGCGACTACCGGGAAAACCTGATCGTCTGTGGGCCGTTGCTTTCCGACGACGACGCCCAGGACTGGCTGGGCACCGCGATCCTGGCCGAACTACCGGACCGCGCCGCCGCGGAGGACCTGTTGGCCCAGGGACCGTACGCGCGGGCCGGCCTGTACCGGGACATCGAAGTCCACGACTGGTGCTTCGGCGGCCGCTCGGAGGACTAGGTCCCGTCCGAGTCCGGGGTCCGTCGCTCCGGTCGAGCGGTCCGGTGCCGAGGCCGAGGTCGGCGCCGACGCTCGCCACATGCCGCCGGCCACCGCCCCGGGACGAGGGGGCGGTGGCCGGTGGAGGGGTTGCGGGGTGGGTCAGTCCATCCGCACGATGGCCGCGACCGGCCCGCCGCCGGAGGGGCCCTGGTGAACGGCGGCGACCGAGACGAACACGGCCGGGTCGCCGGTGACGGACGCGGTCACGCCGCCGACGGTGGCCTTGATCTGCCGGTGCCAGTGCACGTCCGAGTCGTCGAGCATGATGTTGCGCCGCCCGCGCACGCTGCCGCTCGGGTCCGCCTCGCACTTGAGGAACACGTTGACCAGCCGGTCGCCGAGGTCCGAGGTGTGCGGGCGCTCCGGCAGGTCGATGCCGGCCGAGCGGATCGCGGACCAGATGCCGTCCGCGTCCAGCGCGTCCTTCATCACGTCGTGGCCGACCCGGAACGGACCGCCGACGCCGCGCACGTTGCCGACCACCACGATCTGCGCGCAGTCCAGCTCGACGCCGGAGGAGCAGGACGCCACCGACGAGTACAGCGACAGGTCGCGGTGGATCTGCTCGGCGGTCGGCAGCTCGATCTCGCCGAGCGCCACGGCGATGCCCAGCGCGGTGGTGGAGTTGGAGACGTCCATGGACTTGAGGGTGTCCTCGGTCCACACGTCGAACCCGCGCGCCTTCGCGTCGTTGATGGTGTCCAGCACCAGCAGCGGCGTCTTGGTCTGCACGTAGTGCACGTCGGCCGGGTCGGTGATGCCCGCGACGGACATCGCCTTGCGTACGCCCGCGGCGACCTTCTCCACCATCGGCACACGGCCGATGTCCTCGGGCAGGATCTGCTCGCTCATCGCGACGCCGACCGACACGCGCGGCTCGTCGGTGGGCTGGTAGCGGTTCTCCGGCGCGTACGCGAAGACCGTCGCGTGGGGGGAGATCACGCCGTCGGTGCCACCGGACCACACCAGTGGGACCTGCTGCGCTTCCTCGGCCGAGCGCTTGCCCTTGGCGACCAGCACCTCGCGGAAGGCGCGGTCGGCCAGAATGCGGGTGTAGTCGTTGACCCCGCCGTTGCCCTCGGTCTTCCCGATGACGGCGAGCACATCATCCGCGGCGAACACGCCGTCGTCGATGAGCTTGGCCAATCCGGACGCGTCGGTGACGCTCTCGATGGCGACCTTGTGAACCTCGATCGGCCTGGGCACTCGTTCCACCTCGTTCATTGGAGTTCGTTGAGTTCTTTGTACTTCGTCGACCACGTGGGAAACCGCCGACGCCCCGTCAGGCGCCCGGCTCCACGACCGTCCCGGACTCGCCCGCCACCGCGGCGGTGATGCGATCCAACGACGTGATCACCGAGCGCCGGCCGCCCTTCTCGACGAAGCGCACCGCCGCCTCGACCTTGGGCCCCATGCTGCCACCGGCGAACTGGCCGGCCGCGGCGTGCGCGCGCAGTTCCTCGGGGGTGACCCGGCCGATCACCCGCTCGTTCGCGGTGCCGTAGTCGAGCATCGCGTTGGGCACGTCCGTGGCGATCACCAGCACGTCCGCGTCCACCGACGCCGCGAGCAGGGCCGCGGTGAGGTCCTTGTCCAGGACCGCCTCCACGCCGCGCTCGGCGCCGTCCGCGTCGCGCACCACCGGGATGCCGCCGCCACCGGCCGCGACCGTGACGAAGCCCGCCGCGACCAGGGTCGAGATGGCCGGCGCGTCGACCACCTCCAGCGGATCGGGCGAGGGTACGACCCGTCGCCAGCCCTTCGCGCCCCGGTCCTCCCAGTGCTGGCCGAGCGCGACGAAGCGTTCCGCCTCGGCCTGCGGCAGATGCCGGCCGACCGGCTTGGTGGGGTGCTCGAACGCCGGGTCGGCGGCGTCCACGAGCGTGCGGGTGACCACGGCGGCCACCGGCGCCGCCTGCCCGCGGCGGCGCAACGCGGCCTCCAACGCGGAGACGATGGTGAAGCCGAGGGTGCCCTGCGTCTGCGCGCCGCACCAGTCCAGGGTCACCGGGGGCACGACGTGCGCGGTGAGTTCGTTCTTGACCAGCAGGTTGCCCACCTGTGGTCCGTTGCCGTGGGTGAGCACCACCTCGACGCCGGAGGCGATCAGGTCGGCCACCGCTTCCATCGCCACCGCGACGGCGGCCCGCTGGGCGTCGGGAGTGGCACTCCCATCGGGTCCCGTCATGGCGTTTCCGCCGAGGGCGATGAGTACTCTCCCGGTGCGGGGAGTTGGCATGTGTCGAACTCTCCTGTTCCTGTCGTACGCGGGAGTCCCGGCCGTCCCGTCCGGGACTTGGGACTCTAAGCGGGTGACCAGGTCGATGGCTTGGGAGCTTGTTGACCACAAAACCCAATCGATCTGGCAGAACTTGCCGAGCGGTACGCACCGCCCGCGGGCCTCAGCAGCCGAGCCGCGCGTACCGTCCCAGCCGTGCCGCACGCCGCTCGACCGTCGGTCGGCGCAACAGTCCGACCAATTCGTACTCCAACACCTGGGCCAGTCGGGCCAGGAACGCGACCGGCTCGTCGGCCGCGTCGGGCCGCTCGGCCACGATCCGGTCCACCACCCCGTCACGCAGCAGGTCCAGCGACCGGATGCCCTGCGCGGCGGCGATCTCCGCACCCCGGGTGGGGGTGCGATAGCGCAGCGCCGACGCGCCCTCGGGCGGCAGCGGGGACAACCAGCCGTGCTGGGCGCACAACACCCGGTCGGCGGGCAGCAGGGCCATCGCGCCGCCGCCCGCGCCCTGCCCGAGCAGCAGGCACAACGTCGGCGTGGGCAGGGTGACCAGTTCGGCCAGGCACCGGGCTATCTCGCCGGCCAGCCCGCCCTCCTCGGCCTCGCGGCTGAGTGCCGCGCCGCCGGTGTCCACCACGCTGACCAGCGGCAGGTCGAGCTCGGCGGCCAGCCGCATGCCGCGTCGGGCCACCCGCAGACCGGCCGGGCCGAACGGGCCGTGACTGGATTGCCGGGCCCGGTCCTGGGCCAGGACCACGCACGGCGCGCCGCCGAATCGGGCCAGCGCGAGCAACAGACCCGGGTCGCTCTCACCTTGACCGGTGCCGTGCAGCGGCACCACCGCGCTCGCCGCGTGGCGCAACAAGGCGCGGGCACCCGGGCGTTCGGCGCGACGGGAGAGTTCGACCGAGGTCCACGCCGGAACGTCGGCCAGATCCTCGACCGGCAACGGTGCGACGTCGGGCAGGTGTTCGCGCGGCGCGGTGACGATGTCGAGGACGCGTGCGGCCACTTCGCCGAGCCGATCGGGCTCGACGACGGCGTCCACCAGACCGTGCGCGTACAGGTTCTCCGCGACCTGGACACCCTCGGGGAAGGGTTGCCCGTGCAGAGCCTCGTACACGCGCGGGCCGAGGAAACCGATCAACGCGCCGGGTTCGGCGGCGGTGACGTGGCCCAGCGAGCCCCACGAGGCGAGCACACCACCGGTGGTGGGCCCGCGCAGGTAGACCAGATACGGCAGACCGGCGCTCTTGTGCGCGGCGACCGCGGCACTGATCCGGACCATCTGGAGGAAGGCGACGGTGCCCTCCTGCATCCGGGTGCCGCCGGAGGTCGGCGACGCGACGAGCGGCAGCCGCTCGGCCGTGGCGCGTTCGACCGCGGCGACCAGGCGCGAGGACGCGGCCACCCCGATCGAGCCGGCCAGGAAGTCGAATTCGCAGGCCACGACCGCCACTCGGCGGCCCTGGATGCGTCCCTCACCGGTGACCACCGACTCGTCCACGCCGCTCTTGGCTTCGGCGGCGCGCAGTTCGTCGACGTAGCCCGCGTCCAGGCGCTCCGGGCGATGCGGTGCGGTGTCCCAGCTCGTCCAGGTGTCGGGGTCCAGGACCAGGCCGATCAGCGCGTGCGCGCCGACGCGGGTGCGGCGGGTCGGTGCGGGTACCGGTGCGGGCGTGGACGCGGTCGCCGGCACGGGCGCGGTGCTCATGCGCGCCGCGCGGCGTGCAGGGCGCGGGCGTCCTCGGCGTCGAGCCACGCCTGCACGCTGTCCGTGTGCTGGCCCAGCGTCGGCGGCGCCTCGTGCCGGCGCCGACCGCCGTCCGCCGTGTCGCCCGCTCCGTCCAGCCGAATCGGCGGGCCGGGCAGCGTGATCGGACCGAGGGTGCTGTGCATGACGTCGAGCAGCAGACCCTGCGACTTGGTCTGGTCCCACTCGTAGACCCGGTCGATCGTGCGCACCTCGCCGGCCGGTATGCCGGCGGCGGCCAGTTCCGGAAGCAGCTCGTCCACGGCGCGCTCGCCGCACGCGGCGTTGATCGCGTCCGCGAGTTCGGCCCGATTGACCACCCGGTCGGCGTTGACCGCGAAGCGCGGGTCGTCCACGGCCAGGCCGACCATCGGCGCGAACTTGGCCCACAACTTCTCGCTGCCCACCGCGACCTGGATGATCGCGTCCGCGCAGCGGTAGGAGCCGTACGGCTGGAGCGAGGGGTGCAGGTTGCCCTGCGCGTGCCCGACCTGGCCGGCCACGGTGTAGTTGGTGCCCTGGAAGGCGTGTACACCGACGATCGCGGCGAGCAGCGAGGTGCGCACGACCCGGCCCAGGCCGGTGCGCTCACGCTCGTGCAGCGCGGCGACCACGCCGTAGGCGCCGTACATCCCGGCCAGCAGGTCGCCGATCGGCACGCCGATCCGGGTGGGGTCGTCGGGACCGGGGCCGGTCAGACTCATCAGGCCGGCCTCGCCCTGGGCGATCTGGTCGTAGCCGGGCCGGCCGCCCTGCGGGCCGTCGTGGCCGAAACCGGTGATGGACAGCACCACCAGGCGCGGGTTGAGCCGGGTCAGCTCCTCCATCGGGAAGCCGAGTCGATCGAGCACGCCGGTGCGGAAGTTCTCCACGAGCACGTCGCTGTGCCGGATCAATCGGGCCAGCGTCCGCCGGCCCTCCTCGGTCTTCAGGTCGAGGACGATCGACTCCTTGTTGCGATTGCAGGACAGGAAGTACGTCGACTCCCGTGCGTCCTCGGCCCCCACGAACGGCGGACCCCAGCCGCGGGTGTCGTCCCCACCGTCCGGGTTCTCCACCTTGATGACACGGGCCCCCATGTCGCCGAGCATCATCGCGGCGTGCGGGCCGGCGAGGGCGCGGGAGAGGTCGAGCACGACGAGGTCGCAGAGCGGTCCGCTCACGTCGAAACACCCCTTTCTGCAGGTATGCGGCGTTGCGCGTCCGTCCATCCGGGCATCCGTGCGGTGTACGGGTGTGGTGCGTGACGCGTGGTGGCAGTGCGTATGTCGGTGCGTGTATGCGGTGAGTGCGGTGCGTGTGCGCGAGGCGGGTGTGCGGTACGTATGGCCGAGCGTGGGGCGCGGTGCGATCTGCGCTCCGACTCCGAATGCGTCCAAGCTAGGCCGCTCGCGGGCGTTGCTCGCCGTCAGTTACTGCCCAACGAATCGCGCTCACTTGGCAATACTTGGTGTTGGAAGCCCGGCGCGTAGTGCGCGTCGTCGGGCCCGAACACCCGGCGGGCGAAGTCCGCGAAGCGGGTCGGCGCACGATCGAGCAGCGCGGCGAGGGTGCGCGGGTTGCCGGTCAGGCCGTGCCGGTCGTAGAACGCGAACATCGCGGTGAGGGTCTCGAGCGGGTAGCCGGACAATCCGCCGGCACGGGCCTCCTCGTACCAGTCCCGCGGGTCGATCCGGCGCGCGGTCACCGGGCGACCCAGCACCTCGGCCAGGTGCCCGGCGATCAACCGAGGGGTCAACGCCTCCGGGCCGGCCAGTTCGTACACCGCGTCCTCGTGGCCGTCCTCGCACAACACCACGGCCGCCGCCTGCGCGACATCGCGCAGGTCGACGGCGGCGAACGGCGCGTCCACCCGATACGGCACGGCGAAGTCGCCGATCCGCACGATCGCCTCGCGCGCGTCGAGCGTGTTCTGCTGGTACGGCCCCGGCTGTAGCACGGTCACCGCCAGGCCCGACTCGAACAGCGCCTCCTCGACCCGCGCCTTCGCCTCGTGATGCGGCATCGCGCGCAGTTGCGGGCGCAGCACGGAATGGAAGACGAATCGCTCCACGCCGGCCCGCTGCGCCGCCGCGATCACCGCCCGGCCGATGGCGGGTTCGTCCGGATGTACGTTCGGCGCGATGTGGTAGATCGCCGAACACCCACGCAACGCCTCGTCCAGATCCGCCGGCTCGCCCACATCGCCCACCACGGTCTCGCTCGCCCCGGCCGCGACCGCCACCGCGACCTGCTCCGGCCGCCGCACGAACGCCCGCACCCGAGCCCCACGCTCCGCCAACGCCCAGGTCAGCGCCCGCCCGGTCTTCCCCGCCGCACCAGTGATCACGATCATGCACTCACGCTAGGCAGCCGACCCACCCCCATCACCGTCCGCCCTCGCCAACACCCACCCCCGAAATCGGGCACATCCTGCCGAAGGCAGAGTCCCCCAGCGAGTCGAGCACAACGCCCGCGCCCCTCACGCCGTCGATCGCCAAGTGAACCCTTACAGCCAGGGAATCCCGGACCGGTCTTCCGGGACGCGACCAACGGCGTCTACCCCGAACCCGCCGTCTTCCGGGTCGGCGAACCGGTCTGGCTTCCGAAACCCTTTTCCGCGGCCTGGCCCACCGAATTCATGAAAGACCTCCTGTAGGCAGCCGGCCGGCGAGCACCGCGACACGCCGGGTCGGTCAGGTCGGGTGCGGGCCTCGGGTGGTCAGGAGGGCTCGGGCGGTGAGAGCCGCGCGCAGGGGGCCCTGGCGGTCGGGAGCGTCGGGGCTGACCCGGAGGAGGGATTCGATCAGGGCCAGGCGTTGGTGTACCGACTGGCGGCGCAGGAACAGGACGCCGGCGGTTTCGGTCTTGGAGCAGCCGCAGCGCAGGTACGCCTCGAGGGTGTCCACCAGGCCCGTGCCGCGTGCGGAGTCCGAGGCCAGGAGGGGGCCGAGTTGGTCCTCGACCAGGTCGGCGAGGTCCTCGGGGGTGAGCCGGTCCAGCACCCGCTCCAGCGCCCAGGCGTCGGCGAGCACGGTGTCGGCGACGGGCTCGGGGCGCACCGACCGGACCCGCCGGGCCAGCCGCAGGGTGTCCCGCGCGGCCCGCAGGCTGTGCCCGACCCGGGCGACATCGCGCACCAGCGGCCCCAGCGCGGCGGTCGGCTCGTCCCCCGTGGCCGCGGGCAGACCCAGGCGGGCGGCGAGTTCGGCCACGTGCGTGTCCCGGTCCAGCGCGATCAGCGCGTACGCACCGTCCGGCCCGTCGCTGACCAGCCCCCGGCCGCCGCACGCGCGCAGCCCCTCGTACAGCACCGTCACCGCACGCACCGGATCCGGCAGTTTCAGCGCGACGCTCGCCCAGGCCGCCGTACCGGCCGGGACCAAGCCGCACACCGTCAGTCGCGCCGCCACCTCGCGCGGCGGCAACGCGTCCCGCAGCAGTCCCTCCACGAGTTCGCGCCGCTCGCGCCCGACCCACCCGTCCCGATCGGCCAGCCGCAACAGCGCCGGCGCGAACACCCGCGCCGCGTGCTCGGCCACCTCGTCCGCGAGCCCGATGGCCGCGCCCGACCACGACCGGACGGACGCGCGGTCCTCGGCATCGTCGCCGGTCACCCCCGCGGCACCGCCGGCCTGGGGAGCGACACCCGTCCACGCCGCCGCGCCGGATCCGGTCGGCCCCAGCAACAACCGCCCCCACAACGACCCGCGCAGTTCGACGCCGGCGCTCGCCGCCGGCCTCGCCGCCACGTGACCCGGGGTGTCGGTGCCCGCCCACGCGGTGATCGTGCCGTCGATGCCCGCGAGCACCACCGGTCGGTCGGTGAGCCGGGCCAGGGTGCGGGTCAGTTCGTCCACGCCCGCGCCGCGCGCGAGCACGCCGGACAACACCCGGACGATCTCGTTGACGTGCCGCAGCCGGGTCACCGCCGAGTCCAGGATGGCCGCGTTGACCGCCTCGGCGATCTCCACGAACGGCACGATCCCGCGGAGCACGACCAGCGGCAGTCCCACCTCGGCGGCCACCCGCAACACGTCCGCCGGCACCTCACCGAACGTACGTCCGACCTCCAGCGCCACCCCCGCGACCCCCGCCTGCGCGAGGTCGACGACATAGCGCCGGCGCTCGCCGGCGTCCCGCCCGGCCAGGCCCAGACCGGTGGTGAGCAGCAGCTCGTCGCCTCGCAGCAGCGGCGCGATCTCGTAGATCTCGCTGGAGTGCACCCAGCGCACCGGCCGCTCCAGATCCGCCCCCGGGTCCGGCACGACCGGGTCGGCTCGGCGCATCACCGGGTGGTCGAGGACCTCTCGTAGTCCCAAGGTCATGGACACTCCGTCCGGAAGATGCGCCAGTATCCCGGTCACCGTGTCCGTTGTCACGACCTCCCGGGCCGAGGAACCTTCGGTGATCACCCCACATCACCGACCCGTCCCATCCTCGACACCGCCTCACTCCAGCCCACCGCCGTGCTCCGCTCCGCCCCACCGGAGGTCTCCGTGGCAATCCTCGAAGAACCCGCGCAACCGGCCCGACCCACACCAGCCGTCGACCACACCCAATCCCTGGAACCCGTGCCCGACGAGGCCCGCGACTCGACCCCCGCGCACCAGTTCTGGATCTGGGCGGGCGCCAACATCGCACCGATCAACTGGGTGCTCGGCGCGCTGGGTATCGTGCTCGGCCTCGGTCTGCTCGACACCGTCCTGGTCCTGGTCGTGGGCAATCTGGTGGGCATGGGCGTCTTCGGCCTGTTCGTGCTGATGGGCCAGCGCACCGGGGTGACCCAGATGGTGCTGGCCCGGGCCGCCTTCGGCCGGCGCGGCGCGTATCTGCCCGCCGCCGTCCAGGGGGTGATCTCGGCCGGCTGGTGCGCGATCAACACCTGGATCGTGCTGGACCTGGTGATGGCTTTGCTGGACAGCGTCGGCTACGTCGGCGGCAACGGCACCAAGGTCGTGGTCGTGCTGGTGGTGATGGCCACCCAGATCGCGATCGCCGCGTCCGGCTTCGGCGCGATCGCCGACTTCGAGCGCTGGACTGTGCCCGCGACCCTGGTGGTGCTGGCCGCGATGACCGTGGTGGCCTGGACCCGGCTGGACATCGACTGGGGCCACGCGAGCACGTTGAGCGGCGGTGACCGCTGGTCGGCGATGAGCACGGTGATGACCGCGATCGGCGTCGGCTGGGGCATCACCTGGTTCGCCTACGCGTCGGACTACTCCCGCTTCGTGCCCCGCGCCACCTCACGACGCAGGTTGTACGCGGCCAGCGTGCTCGGCCAGTTCCTCCCAGTGGTCTGGCTCGGCGTGCTCGGCGCCTCGCTGGCCACGGTGAACGCCAAGGCCGACCCGGGACGGCTGATCGTCGACTCGTTCGGCGGCCTGGCCATCCCGGTGCTGCTGCTCGTCCTGCACGGACCGATCGCCACGAACATCCTGAACCTGTACAGCTGTTCGTTGTGTGCCCAGACCCTGGACATCAAGGTCTCCCGGCGCGTGTTGTCCTGTCTGGTGGGCGCGTTCGCCACGGTCTTCACGCTGTTCCTGGTGTTCCGGGCGAGCCTGGCGCACACCCTCGACACCTGGCTCGCGGGCATGGTCACGTGGGTCGCGCCGTGGGCGGCGGTGATGCTGGTGCACTTCTACGTGTTCGCCCGGCAGCGCATCGACGTGCCCGCCCTGTACGCCGAGCCCCGTCGCGGCCTGTTCGCCGACGTGCGCTGGTCGGCGATCGTCGCACTGGTGTGCGGAATGGTCGCCACCTGGTGCTTCGAGTACGGCGTGCCGCAGGCGCTGCGCGGCCCGGGAGCCCGGGCGATCGGCAATGTGGACCTGTCCTGGCTGGCCGGCGCACTGGTCGCGGGCGGCCTGTACCTGCTGCTCGGCCGCCGCGAACGAGCAGCGCGCCAACCGAATCCCGCCGAACGCTGAACTCCTGGAGCGATCCGACATGCAGGACAACACCCTCACCGTGACCGACTGCCGGATTCCCGGCCGCACCGAACCCGTGGACATCGCGGTCGACGCCGGCGTCGTCACCCGCATCACCCCCACCGGAGCCACTCCCCCGGTCGGACCCGTGCTGGACGCGGCCGGCGCCCTGGCCACCCCGCCCTACGTCGAGCCGCACATCCACCTCGACACCGCGCTGACCGCCGGACAACCCCGCTGGAACATCTCCGGCACGCTGTGGGAGGGCATCGAACGGTGGGCCGAGCGCCGGGCCCTGCTCACCCGCGAGGACGTACTGGCCCGTGCCGAGCAGGTGTTGCGCTGGCAGGTGGCGCACGGCGTACTGCACGTGCGCAGCCACTGCGACGTCACCGATCCCGAACTGACCGCCCTGCACGCACTGGTCGAGTTGCGCGAGCGGGTGCGGGACGTGCTCGACCTGCAGATCGTGGCATTCCCGCAGGAGGGCATCGTCTCCTGTGCCGGCGGTGAGCGCCTGATGGCCCGTGCCGTCGACGCCGGCGCCGACGTCCTGGGCGCGATTCCGCACTTCGAGGACACCCGCGAGGACGGTGTGCGCTCGTTGCGGATTCTCTTCGAACTGGCCGAGCGGCACGGCCTGTTGGTGGATGTGCACTGCGACGAGATCGACGACGAGCAGTCCCGCTTCGTCGAGGTGGTCGCCACCCTGGCGCACCGCACCGGGCTGGCCGGCCGGGTGACCGCCAGCCACACCACCGCGATGGGCTCGTACAACGGCGCCTACAGTCGCAAGCTCCGCCGGATCGTGGCCCGTTCGGGCATCCACCTGGTCTGCAACCCGATGGTGAACCTGACCCTGCAGGGCCGCTTCGACGACTATCCCAAACGACGCGGCCTCACCCAGGTCAAGGAGATGCTGGCGGCCGGGGTCAACGTCGCGTTCGGCCACGACGACGTGATGGATCCGTGGTTCCCGCTCGGCACGGCCAACCCGATCCAGGTCGCGCACGCCGGCGTCCTGGCCGCGCAACTCTCCGGGCAGGACGAGATGGACGAGGCGTTCGCGATGGTCACCGAGCGGGCCGCCCGGGTGCTGAACCTGGGCGAGCGGTACGGCCTGGCCGTCGGTCGTCCGGCCGACTTCCTGCTGCTGCCCGCCGATTCGCCCTTCGACGTCCTGCGCCGCCAGGTGCGTCCGAGCCACGTGATCTCCCGAGGCCGCGTGGTCGCCGAGACCCCCGCCGCGCCGACCCGGCTGACCTGGCCGAACCGCGCGCCCGAGGACGTCGACTTCACCCGCCGCTGAGGACACACCCGAACCACCGACGGCACACGACGAAAGGCCGCGCCTCCCGATCGCGAGGGAGGCGCGGCCGGTTCGTGTGCCGCTACAGCAGGTCCACCGCCGGGTAGGCCTCCCCGCCGGACAACCGCGCGTAGCCGGGACCCCGGTCGAAGAACGGCTCGACCTCGGGCCGCGCCGCGCGCACCGACGCCCGCAGTGCGGCGGTCGCCGCCTCGTCCACCGCGAGGTCGTCGCCCTCGCCGGTGAGCACGACGCCGTAGTCGTCGGTCGCCGCGCCGCGCGAGACCTTGCCCCAGCGCACGTCACGCAGTACCGACTCGGTCTTGCGGTCCAGCGGGTCGCCCCAGCCGCCACCGCCGGTGGTCCGGATCCGGATCACCTCGCCGGCCTTGACCGGTTCGTCGTCGACCAGGCCGTCCATCTCCCGCTCGTTCGGGCCGCCCGGGTCGATCACCACCTGGAAGGAGCGCCCGGCCTTGCCGCCCTTGACACCCCAGCAGGACAGGATCGAGCGGTCCGCGATGGACATGAAGGACGCGTCGAGCAACATCCGGATGTGCTTCTCGTAGCCCAGGCCGCCGCGGAACTGTCCGGGGCCGCCCGAGTCGGTGGCCAGACCCAGCCGCTCGACCAGGAACGGGAAGCGCGACTCGGTGAACTCGGTGGGCAGGTTGCGCGAGTCGGGCACCACGTGGATGGTGTCCTCGCCGTCCGCGTAGTAGCGCCCACCCGAGCCGCCGCCGAGCACCTCACGCATCAGGTACGAGCGGCCGTCCGCGTCGTGCCCGTACACGCCGGTGTAGCGGATCGTCTCCTGGTCGGCGGGCATCTTGCCGTCCACCGCCTTGGCCAGCACGCCGGAGAGCACGCCGAGCAGGCGCAGGATGACGAACGTACGGGCGTTGGTCGGAGCCGGGAAGATCGGCGTGAGCAGCGTGCCCTTCTCCGGGAACTTCATCTCGATCAGCGGCACCACGCCCTCGTTGACGTCGAGTTCGGCCATCCGCTCGGGGGTGTCCGCGAGGTTGCGCAGGATCGGCGCGAGCCACTTCTTGAGGAAGTTGCCGTCCGCGTAGTCGCCACAGTGGTTGATCGGGCCCTTGGCCTGCTTGGACGTGCCGGTGAAGTCGATGACGATCTTCTCGGGCGTCTTGGTCAGGGTGATCCGCTGCGTGTGCAGCATCGGCTCGTCCACGCCGTCGTGTTCGGCGTAGTCCTCCCACACGTACTCGCCGTCCGGGATCTTGGCGAGGATCTCGCGCCGGTAGGTCTCGGTGGTCTTGTCCAGGATCGCGTCGAAGCACGCCTCGACCGTCTCCCGGCCGTAGCGCTCGAAGAGTTCACCCAGTCGTCGCGAGCCCATCAGGCACGCCGAGCACTCGGCGTCCAGGTCGGCGGCGAGCGAGTCGGGCATCCGGGAGTTGCGGGTCATGATGCGCAGCGCGGCCTGGTTCGGCACGCCCTGGTCCCACAGCTTGATCGGCGGGACCATCAGGCCCTCTTCGTACACGCTGGTCGCGCCCGAGGGCATCGATCCGGGGCAACAACCACCGATGTCGTCGTGGTGACCGAACGCCTGCACGAAGGCGACCACTTGCCCGTCCGCGAAGACCGGGACGGTGACGCACAGGTCGGGCAGGTGGCCGATGCCGCCCTCCGACTCGTAGACGTCGTTGTGGAAGAACACGTCTCCGGGACGCATCGTCTCCAGCGGGAAGTCGCGGGCCACCGGGTGTACCAGCGCCGAGTACGAACGGCCGGTGAGCTTGCGCAACTTGCGGTCGTGGATTCCGGCGCGGAAGTCGTGCGCGTCGCGGATCATCGGCGAGCGGGAGGTGCGACCGATCGCGGTCTCGACCTCCATCTCGACCGAGGCGAGCGTGCCCTCGACGATCTCCAGGAGCACGGGGTCCACACCGTGCAGCGCGTCCTGCGGGGTGGTGGCGGTACCGGCGCTCATGTCAGGCCCCCTTCGAGGTGGTGTCGCGGGTGACCACGACGTTGCCGTAGGCGTCCACGCGGGCGGCGAAGCCCGGGTGGATCGGGATGGTGGAGCCGAACTCCTCGATGATCGCCGGGCCGGCGACCAGGTCGCCCGGAGCCAGTTCGGCACGGGCGTACACGGCGGTGTCCACGTAGCCGTCGCGGTCCACGAAGCAGACCGGGCGGGTGCCGGTCCGGGCCCGCTCGACGTCCTTGTCGCGGGCGGGCAACTCGCGCAGTTCCGGGCGGCGGATCGGGCCGACGCCGGTGACCCGCAGGTTCACCCATTCCACGGGCTGGCTCGCGTCGCCGCGGAAGTTGTAGCCGTACAGCTGTTCGTGCGCGGCGTGGAACGACTCGGCGACGGTGTCCGCGAGCGCGGCGTCGAACGGGCCGTCCGGCACCGGCACGCGCACCTCGAAGGCCTGGCCGAAGTAGCGCAGGTCGGCGGTGCGCACGTAGCGGTGGTCCTCGGCCGCGAAGCCCTCCTTGTCCAGGGCCTCGCCCGCCTTGCCCGCCAGTTCGGCGAAGATGCCCGCCACCTTGGCGTGGTCGAGATCCGGGTGCCCGCCGACGGCGGTCTGCACGTAGTCGCAGCGCACGTCGACGGTGAGCAGG
The DNA here is from genome assembly GCF_055558835.1 of Embleya sp. NPDC025285. NCBI lineage: Bacteria > Bacillati > Actinomycetota > Actinomycetes > Kitasatosporales > Streptomycetaceae > Embleya > Embleya sp. NPDC025285. The sequence continues at coordinate 5,626 of NZ_JBVHLU010000104.1, read as the reverse complement.
CCGAACGCCGAGACGTTGCCCGGGTCGCGCGGCACGATGACGCCGGCGAGGCCGAGGATGTCGATCAGGCGGCACAGGAGCAGCGAGCCGGAGCCGCCGAAGGTGGCCATCGTGAAGTCGCGGACGTCCAGACCGCGCTTGACGGTGATCTGGCGCAGCGCGTTGGCCTGGTTCCAGGCGGAGATCTCCAGGATGCCGGTGGCGCACTGCTCGACGCCGATGCCCAGTTCGGCGGCGAACTTGGTCAGGCCCTCGCGAGCCGCGTCCACGTCCAGCGGAATCTCGCCGCCGAGCAGGTGCGGGGGGATCCGGCCGAGCAGCACGTGCGCGTCGGTGATGGTCGGCTCCGTGCCGCCCTTGCCGTAGCACAGCGGGCCGGGGTCGGCGCCGGCCGAACGGGGCCCGACCTTGAGCGTGCCCTCGGGCGAGATCCAGGCGATCGAGCCGCCGCCGGCGCCGACGGTGACCACGTCGATCATCGGGATCTTGGACGGGAAGCGGCCGATCGAGCCCTCGGTGGTCAGCGTCGGCTCGCCGCCCAGGACCACCGAGACGTCGGTGGAGGTGCCGCCGCCGTCGCAGGTGAGGACCTTGTCGAAGCCGGCCTTCTGGGCGATCAGCGCGGCACCGAGGGCGCCGGCGGCCGGGCCGGACAAGACCGTGGTGATCGGCTGGTGCACGACCTCCTCGGCGGAGAGCACGCCGCCGTTGGACTTCATGATCGCGAACGGGACGCGGCGCGCTGCCTCGCCGTCGGTGGTGAACGCGTCCAGGCGGCGACGGATGCCGCCGACGTAGCGGGCCACGCGCGGCTTGACGGCGGCGTCGACGAGGGTGGTCATCGAACGCTCGTACTCGCGGTACTCGCGCAGCACCTCGGAGCTGATCGACACGATCGCGTCGGGGTGCTCCTCGCGCAGGATCTCGCGCATGCGCTCCTCGTGCGCCGAGTTGGCGTAGGAGTGCAGCAGACAGACGCCGATGGTGAGGATGCCCTGGTCACGCAGCCGACGGGCGGCGACCCGGGCGCCCTCCTCGTCGAACGGGCGGACCTCGTTGCCCTTGTGGTCGAACCGGCCGCCGACCGTGTGCACCAGGTCGACCGGCACGATCCGGTCCGGCTTGACCCAGAAGTAGGAGTTGCCGTAGCCGTCCGGGACCGCTTGGCGGGCGATCTCCAGGATGTACTCGTAGCCCTCGGTGGTGATGAACCCGAGGCGGTCGATCTTGTCCTCGAGGAGCTGGTTGGTGGCCACCGTGGTGCCGTGCGCGACGGCGGTGACGTCGGCTCCCGTGCAACCGAGCAGGCCCAGTACCTTGTCGATGCCGTTCATGAAGCCGTCCGCCGGGTCGGCGGGAGTGGACGGCGTCTTGGTGGTGACGAGCTCGCCGGACTCCTCGTCCAGGGCGACCACGTCGGTGAAGGTTCCGCCGGTGTCGATACCGATCCGGATCCGTCGGCGGGGTCCCGCCGTCGCGGCAGGCGTCATCAGCGCGCTCCAATCGGAAGGGGCAGGGAAATCGCGTTCGCGGAGGGCGGGTCGCCCGGCTGCTGACAGCGATTCAACTTCGCAGCGCCATGCCACGGAATCGGCAACATCTGCCAAGGGACTCGGCAACACTTGGTGATTCCCGTGAGCAGGCCCGGCAGGTCCGGGTACGACCCTCGCCCCGGGCCCTGCGAGCCCGGGTACCGCCCGCCTTCGGAAGGTCTGGACCAATCCACCGATTCCCTCCCGAAGAGCGGTTCGCTGCGAATCGAACTCATGGGTAGGGAACGGAAGTTGCCGGAAATCGAGGAAGGCTCGGATAGGGTCGGCGCACACGGATGTCACAGCGGGTGACTCCACGACACCGCGATCGAGGGGCAGCCGTGGGTGAGCGCGAGCAGGACGAGTGGGGCTTTTCGGCCCCGCCGGCGGGCGAGTCGCCGGAGGATTGGGCGCCCACCGGCATCGATGTCACGGTGCCCAGTGTCGCCCGGGTCTACGACGCCATCCTGGGTGGCAAGAACAACTTCGCGGTGGACCGGGCGATCGCCGACGAGGCGCTCCAGGACCTGACCAACGAGGGCGCCTGGGCCAACCGGCACATCCTGGCTCGGGGTGTGCGCTACATGGCCGCCGAGGGCATCGACCAGTTCGTCGACCTCGGATCCGGGCTGCCGACCGTGCAGAACACGCACGAGGTGGCCCAGTCGGTCAACCCGGACGCCTCGGTCGTCTACGTGGACAACGACCCGATCGTGCTCGCCCACGGCCGCGCGCTGCTCGCGGAGAACCACCGCACCCGCGTGGTCACCGCCGACCTGCGCGACCCGGCGGACGTGCTCGCCCGCCGGGAGCTGCGCGAACTCGTGGACCTGAAGCGGCCCGTCGGCCTGCTCCTGGTGGGCGTCCTGCACCACCTCGGCGACCACGAGGACCCGGCCGGTGTGGTCCGCGCCTACCGTGACGCGCTGCCGCCGGGCAGTCACATCTTCATCACCCACTTCTGCGACTCCACACCCCAGGGACGCGCCCTGGAGAAGATCTTCCTGACCCGGCTGGGCAGCGGACGCTTCCGCGCCCTGGAGGAGATCGAGGGGTACTTCGAGGGCCTGGAACTGATCGAGCCCGGCGTGGTGCTGCTGCCGCTGTGGCGTCCGGACGCGCCGGTGACCGAGCCGCTCACCCCCGAGGGCCACCTGTCGGTCGGCGGCATCGGCCGACTGCCCCGATAGCCTCGCCCCCTGGGCCCATCGCCGCAGCCGCGCGGCTCGATCCCCTCGGGAGCACCATGAAGATCGCCGTCCTCGACGACTACCAAGACGTGGCCCGGGGCCTGGCGGACTGGGATTCGTTGGGTGCCGAGATCCGCGTGTTCACCGAGCCGTTCGCGGGCGAGGCGGAGGTGGTCGAGGCGCTGGCCGGCTTCGAGGTGATCGTCGCGATGCGCGAGCGCACCCGGTTTCCGGCACGGGTATTGGCAGGACTGACCGGCCTTCGGCTCCTGGTGACCACCGGACCGGTGAACGCGGCCATCGACGTGGCCGCCGCGCGTGAGCTGGGCGTGGTGGTGTGCGGGACCGGATACGTGGCGTATCCGACCGCCGAGCTGACCTGGGCGCTGATCCTGGCCGCCGCCCGCAACCTTCCGGCCGAGTGGGGCTCGATGCGCGCGGGCGGCTGGCAGGTGGGCCTGGGTGTCGGGCTGCGCGGCAAGGTGCTCGGCCTGCTGGGCCTGGGCCGGCTGGGCACGGAGGTGGCTCGGATCGGGCAGGCGTTCGGGATGGAGTGTGTGGCCTGGAGCCACAACCTCACCGCCGACCGGGCCGGCGAACACGGCGTGACCGCGGTGGGGCGAGAGCAGTTGTTCGCCCGCGCCGACGTGCTCTCCGTGCACACGGTGCTCAGCCGCCGTACCCGGGGCCTGGTCGGCGCCGCCGAACTGGCCCTGATGAAGCCCTCGTCGATCCTGGTCAACACCTCGCGCGGACCCGTCGTGGACGAGGCCGCGCTCGTGGCCGCGCTGCGCGCGAGATCGATCGCCGCCGCGGCGCTGGACGTGTACGACATCGAACCGCTGCCCGCCGATCACCCGCTGCGCGACCTGGACAACGTCGTACTCACCCCGCACATCGGCTATGTCACCCGCGAGTTGTACGAGATCTTCTACCGCGACGCGGTCGAGGACATCGCCGCGTTCCGCTCCGGCCGGCCGATCCGGGTGCTCGGATAGGCCGACACGGCGGGTCGGTCACCCGGCCCGGCGGCACCGGCTCGATCACCCGTCGGCCGCCTCGGCCGCCTCGGTCGCCTCGATCACCGCTCCCGTCCCGGGTCGTCCGGATCGATGGCTCGATGGTCGGGAGCGTCGGTGGCCCGAGGATGGTACGCACGGGTCCACCCGTGTACGTGGGTGGGATGCGCCCGGTGCGGCACATGCCCGGCGCCCGCACCGTCCCGGCGCCACCACCGCAGATAGGCGAAAACCCCGATCACCGACAGCGCCGCCACCGTGACGCAGATGGCGGCCGACGCGACGATCAGGTCTCCCCCGAGCACTGCGGCGACCAACAGTCCGAGCGCGGCGCCGGACAGGCCCACGGCTGTCCACTTCGATATCGCCGTCCAATCGGGTGCGCGGATACCGACGCGACGGCGGCGCCGATCCGGTTGCGGTATCGGGTCCTCGAAGACGCGCAGCAGTTCGGCCAACTGCTCGTCCTCCGCGAGGGATTCCTCCAGTCGCGCGAGGGTGCGGCGTTCCCGTCCCGAAAGCGACGGTCCGTCCACGACGTCCACCTCCCACCCGGGACCGCGGAACGGGGCCGAGAGGCGAGGTGCGCCGGGCGATATCCACCGAGGCGAACCGTTCGCCGGTGGGACCGACCGGCGGCCCGGTCTTGGGTTCGGATCACTCAGACTTCGGATGACTCGGATCGGATCACTGATTGATCGGATCGCTGGTTCGAATTGCTCGGATTCGGATCGTTACAAGCGGCGCAACCCGACGACACCTCGCAGGGCGAGGATGAGTGCCATCAGGCACGCCACGCCACCCACGATCACGTTGCTGGTGATGGTGCGGGTGGTGTCGACGGCGCCGGTCACGGCCCACGGCGCGACGATCGTCCAGGCGCCGATGCAGAACGCGGCCCAGCTCATCGCGTGCGTGCGTTCATAGGCGGAGACGAAGCCGCCCATCAGGAACGCGAGCGCGACACCGGTGATCAGGTTGGCCGTCGCCAGGGTCGTGAAGTTGTTGAACCCGACGATCCACGGGGAGGCCGCCAGGTAGACACCGCACAGGACACCGAGTGCTTCCGCCACCTGCGCCACCGGGCCGCTAGTGGCCCGCTCGGAGCGAGCTCGCAGGTCCATGAGGTCGGGGTGCTTTTCAATCGATGACGCTGTCGACGAGGACACGTCCACCACCCTCTTTCCAAGGAATCGCGGTCCCTTGGTTGATAGCCGTCGCACCTGTGACTAACCCGCATATTCCCGAATATTTACCGCATATTTCTCCGACTGTGCGCCCGATCCGATCGCGGGTTGACACGGTCCTCACATATCTAGAAAACTAGATCCGATTCGCACGCATCCGCGCCGTGTTCGCACCACACAGGGGCTTCGCACACCCCGGGAAGGCAGCCCCGTGGACCCGCTGGCCGTACACAAGGCACTCGCCAATCCGGCCAGGCTCCGGTTCATGCACTGGCTGAAGGACCCGGCGAAGTACTTCGACGAGGACTCCTACCGGCAGCAGGGCCTGGGCTTCCATATCGGCGTCTGCGTCGGTGACATCCAGGCGCGGGCCGGACTCGCCCAGTCGGTGGTCTCCGGCTATCTCCAAACGCTCAAGGACGCGGGGCTGCTCGACTCCGAGCGCATCGGCAAGTGGACGTACTACCGCCGCAACGAACAGGCGATCGCCGACTTCGCCGAATACGTCCGCACGGAGCTCTGACCGGACCGGACTCCGGCTCCGAGCGGACCGGGCCCGGGCTCCGACCAACCGGGACCGGACGCGGTTCGGGGGGGGGGGGGGGGGGGGCACCCAGGGCGTCCCCCCGCCCCGCCGCCCCCCCATCCCTCTACATGAATCCCACACAGGTCGTCGGGAGGTCGTAAGAGGAAAAAGC
>NZ_JBVHLU010000103.1:0-36863 GCF_055558835.1 Embleya sp. NPDC025285 | reverse complement strand
GGACCGCAGTTCCTCGATCTCCCCCAGGTTCACACCCACCAGCATGCCGGAAACCGGCCAGTGAGATCAACAGAGCTAACGAAGTACTACTAGTGCTGGAGATCGGCGACCGCGCCCGATCCGCGACGGTGGACCCCGAACGGGCCTGGACGCGTACCCGCCGAGCCTGGAGCGAGGCGGTGCCCCGCCTGGACGTCACCCTCGCGCCCCGCGACGCCCGCCACGCGCACGCGGTGCTGCGCGGACTGACCGCCTCGACCGGCGGCATGGTCGCCGCCGCCACCACGAGCCTGCCCGAACGCGCCGAGCAGGGCCGCGACTACGACTACCGGTACGTATGGATCCGGGACCAGTGCTACGCAGGCCGGACGGTGGCCGCGGCGGGGGCGCACCCGCTGCTCGACGACGCGGTGCGCTTCGTCGCCGGGCGCCTGCACGAACACGGGCCGCACCTGCGTCCCGCGTACACGGCCGGGGGCGGACCGATCCCGGACCAGCGATGCGTGGACCTCCCTGGCTATCCCGGCGGATTCGACCGGATCGGCAACCGGGTCAACCGGCAGTTCCAACTCGACGTGTTCGGCGAGGCGCTGCTGTTGTTCGCCGAGGCCGCCGCCCGCGACCGCCTCGACCCCGACACCCACGCGGCCGCCCGGATCGCGGCCGAGGCGATCGCCCGCCGCCGTTTCGAGGCCGACGCCGGCATCTGGGAGCTGGAACCGCGCGCGTGGACGCACAGCCGGCTGATCTGCGCGGCGGGATTGCGGGCGATGGCCGCACATCTCCCGGACCCACCCACCTGGCGCGCTTTGGCCGAGGCGATCGTGCAGCACACGAGTTCGCACCAGCTGAACCCCGACGGCAGCTGGAAACGCTCCTCGCACGACGGGGCGTCGGATGCGGCCCTGCTGCTTCCGCCGCTGCGCGGTGCGCTCGCGGGCGACGATCCGCGCACGGTGGCGACGTTGAACGCCTACCGGGCCGAACTGACCGACGACCACTACGCATACCGCTTCCGACACGACGCGCGCCCGCCGGCCGAGGCTGAAGGGGCTTTCCTGCTCTGCGGGTTCGCGATGGCGCTCGCCGAGCACCAGCAGGGCCACGAGGCCGAGGCGCATCGTTGGTTCGAACGCAACCGAGCCTCATGCGGGCCGCCCGGACTGTTCACCGAGGAGTACGACATCACCCAGCGGCAACTGCGCGGCAACCTGCCGCAGGCCTTCGTGCACGCCCTGCTGTTGGAATCCGCCGCCCGCCTGAGCCGGCCTTGGCCTTCGGAAGGGAATCGATCATGACCCGCATCGTCGTCGTCACCGGAGCGAGTGCCGGTATCGGCCGCGCCGCCGCGCGCCTGTTCGCCGCCCGAGGAGACAGCCTGGCGCTGATCGCGCGGGGGCGGGCCGGTCTGCACGCCGCCGCCCGCGAGGTGGAGGCCGCGGGCGGCCATGCCCTCGTGCTGCCCACGGACGTCGCCGACCACGCGCAGGTGGAGACCGCTGCGGATCGCATCGAGGACGTGTTGGGCCCGATCGCCGTGTGGGTGAACGCCGCCTTCGCCTCGATCTTCGCCCCATTCGCGGAGATCACCGCCGAGGAGTACGAACGGGCCACCGCCGTCACCTATCTGGGATTCGTCAACGGCACCCGGGCCGCGCTGTCGCGCATGCGCCCACGCGACGCCGGGACCATCGTCCAGGTCGGCTCGGCACTGGGGGAACGGCCCATCCCGCTGCAGTCGGCCTATTGTGGCGCCAAACACGCCGTCAACGGCTTCACCGGTTCGCTGCGCACCGAACTGCTGCACGACAAGAGCAACGTACGCATCACGCTCGTGCAGATGCCCGCCGTCAACACCCCCCAGTTCACCTGGGTGCGGTCCCGCCTGCCCCGTAGGCCACAACCCGTCCCGCCCATCTACCAGCCCGAAATCCCCGCCCGGGCGATCGTGTTCGCCGCGGATCATCCCGACCGCAAGGAGTTCTGGGTCGGTGCCTCCACGGTCGCCACCATCGTCGGCAACCGCGTCGCCCCCGCCCTGCTGGACCGCTGCCTCGCCCGCACCGGCTACACATCCCAGCAGACGTCGCGACCCGGTGATCCCGACCACGACGGCAACCTCTACCGGCCGCTGGACGACGACGGCAGCCCCGGCGGCCACGATCGCGGCGCACACGGCGACTTCGACGAGCAGGCCGGCCGTCTCGCGCCGCAACCGTGGCTATCCCGGCACCGTCGCCTCCTGACGGCGGCGGCGGCGCTGTTGGCCGCTGCCGGCGTGGCAGCATCGCGCCGAGCCGCCTGAGCACGCTCGGACGCCGGCCCCCGGTGTTGATGTGATTGCCGCGTGTCTGCGTGGGCATCGGTGTCGGGAGTTGCCTCGGGGACGAACTCCAACGGAGCCCACACGCTACGGCTGCCGCCGGGGAAGGGGAACGCCATGACCGACACCACGCACGCCGGCCGCAAGGGCGCCTGCGTTCGCGATCGCGGGCGGACGTGGACGGACGGGTCGCACTCGTCACCGGCGGCTCGCGCGGCTTGGGCCTGCTCATCGCGCGCGAGTTGACCCGACTGGGGGCACGAGTGACGATCTGCGCCCGCGACGAGGAGGAGCTTGCCCGCGCCTCGGCGCTGACCCGCCGCGACATCGGGCGCCCGGTGTCCTGGGAGCAGTGTGACCTGAGCGACGAGCACAGCATCGACACGCTGGTCGCGGAGGTGACCAAGCGGCACGGGCCCGTGGAGATCCTTGTCGACAACGCCGGGATCATCACGGTGGGCCCCTCGACTCGTTGGATATCGACACCTTCCGCCGGGCGATCGACATCATGTTCCTGGGCGCGGTGCGGCTGACTCTCGCGGTGGTGCCGGGCATGCGCGAGCGCGGCGAGGGGAGGGTGATCAACGTGACCTCCATCGGCGGCCGGATCGCGGCACCACACCTGCTGCCCTACGACAGCGCGAAGTTCGCCGCAACGGGATTCTCCGAGGGACTGCGCGGCGAGCTCGCGGGTTCGGGGGTGAGCGTGACCACGGCGGTGCCCGGACTCATGCGCACCGGCTCCCACCGGCCGCGCGCTTCACGGGGCGCCGTTCGCGCGAATACGGCTGGTTCGCCGCCTGGGCGAACGCGCGGCACGCCGCTGGAACGAGCCCGGTACTTCCTGAGCTGTCGCCCCGCGTCCTCGAATTCACGACGGACGGATCAACGGGCGTGGAGCGCAACGGCCGCGCTGCGGGGGCGGCATGGAGCGGCCCGTTTCCCGCGTTCGGGCACCGGAGGCAGGGGCGCATCCTCCGTGGCGTACATGCCTTGACGCAATGTGTCGCAGGCTCGCGTGATCAACCGGGAGATGTGCATCTGGGACAGTCCCAGACGTCGGCCGATCTCCGCCTGGGTCATGTCGTCCCAGAACCGCATCTTCAGAATGCGGCGCTCGCGGTCGTCCAGGCGCGGGATGACCCGTCGCAAACTCAGCAGATCCTCGACGAGGTCCAAGGCCGGATCTTCGTGGCCGTGGAGATCGTACGGGGTGGCCTGACCGATGGTGTCCAGCGGCCGGTCCAGGGACCGGACGCGTTGCGCGTCGGCCACGGCAAGACCGGCGCGCACCTCGTCGGGAGTGATACCCAGACGCCGTGCGACTTCCTCATCCGTGGGTTCACGGCCGGAGACAGCGGTCATCTCGTCTCGTGTGCGCACCAACCGGAGGTACAACTCCTGGTCGGAGCGGGCCACGCGAATCTCCCACGCGGTGTCACGGAAGAAGCGTTTGACCTCGCCGCGCATGGTCGGCATCGCGTACGCCATGAAGCCGTTGCCCCGGTCGGGACGATATCGGTCGACGGCCTTGACCAATCCGATCGCAGCCGCCTGGCGCATGTCCTCGTACAGATCCGGCCGACGGCGACCGTAGGGCCGGCAGACGAAGCCGATCAGGTTCAGATTCGCCTCGATGATTTCCTCGCGCAATCTGCTGTGATCCGGTGTGCCGGGAGCGAGCACCGCCAGTTGGACAAGCAGCCGTTCGGTGCGAGCGGCGATTTCCTCGGTCACGGCGGATCGGCGGGTTGGTCGCCGTGGGCTCGCGGGTGGAAGGTCGCTGCAGGGCTTGGTGGCCGGTGGAGCGAGCCGCACGGCCTTGGTGGGGCCTCCCGTCTCGGCGCGCGTACGGTCGCCGCGAGCGGCGGCGAGGTTTGGACGACGCAACCGGGCCGCGTGGACTACGTGACGAGGGGGAGCCGTATACAGCGGCGAATCCGCTTCGGCTGGGAAAAGGGTCATGACGCGCCTCCGGACCCTGCCGGCTGGAGGAGTCGGCGGTCGACGGGGCCGCTGTTTGACCCTGCGCCGCTTTGATTCCACGAGATCGGCGTTTCACTCCGGTCGTTGCGAGAAAGATCATTCTCATTCGCGCCGTGAACGGCGGTTACGCGCAGTACGCCTCATGTCCACGCGCCGGGCGATTGCGTGGTGTGACGGTCGGGTCCGCAGCCGCAGGTGTTCCGGCACGCCGAGTCCGGTGAACCGTGCGCGAGTTCGGGCTCCGCAGCGGCCATAATGAGGGACCCTGTCAGGAGGAGGGTCACGGCGGGGAAAGCAGCCGGAACGAGGGCGGTGCATGAACGATCTGGCGCGAGTGGCGCAGACGGTGGCAGCCGCCGCGAACGGCAGCTCCCCCGAGTTGTTGAAGCGACTGTGCACTGCGTGTGTTCAGGCTGTGCCGGCTGCGGGGGCGGCGATTTCGATGATGTTCAAAGCGGATCAGCGCGGCGCGGTCGCGGCCAGCGACGAACGGGTGGCCCGGCTGGAGGAACTCCAGTTCACGCTCGGCCAGGGCCCGTGCGTGACCGCCTTCGCGGATCGACGGCCGGTTGTCCTCACCGATTTGCGGCGGCCTGGCGACGAGTGGCCGGTCTTCACGGCTCAGGCCGGAACCGGCGGCCCAGACGAGTTCCGCGCGATGTTCGCCTTCCCCTTGGCGCTGGGCGGAGCCCCGTTCGGCGTGCTCGACCTGTATCGCGATGAGCCGGGCGATCCCGCCGAGGGGCTGGCCACTCGGATGCGCGTGGCGGTCGACGCGGTCACATTGGTTCTTCTCGGGGCTTTGGGCGCCGCCGGTCAGGATCTCGAAAATGCGCAGGGGCTACCCGCTCCGGGCGACGACCAGGTCGAGGTGGACCAAGCGATCGGAATGGTCATGGCGCAGTTGGAGGTAGGGGCCGAGGAAGCGCTGGCACGTATGCGGGCTCATGCTTTCGCCAACGAGCAATTGATCGGCGACATCGCCCGTGCCGTGGTCGACCGTTCGCTGAGACTGCCCCGGGACGACCGATGAGGGGGCATGGGCGGGTCTCGGACGGCGTAGCTTGGGAGGTGGAGGTGTCCGTGATCGAGGAAGCACGGTTCGGAGCGGCGTTCGCCGGACTGACCGAGGCATTGGTCGGCGACTTCGATCTCGCCGACCTCCTGCACCGGCTCGCCGACGTGTGCACCGTGCTGTGCGGGGCGGTCGGCTCGGGCATTGTCGTGGCCGACGCCGGCGGTGCGCTGCGCGATGTGGCCTACAGCAGCGAGCGGATCCGTCGACTGGAGCGGCGTCAGCTCGCGGCCGACGAGGGGCCCTGCGTGGAGTGTTACCGCACCGGCGCCATCGTGGAGGAAGCGGATCTGGAGTCCGCGCGCGACCGCTGGCCCGTCTTCGCCCCGACGGCGGTGAACACGGGGGTGCGTTCGGTCCAGGCGTTGCCTCTGCGGTTGCGGGGCCGCACGGTGGGCGCGCTGAACGTCTTCCACGCCCACCCCGGGCACGTGGCGCCCGCGGTGTTGCGCGGCGCGCAGAGCTTGGCCGACCTGGCGATGCTGGGCATCGTCCAGTACCAGGACGACGAGCCGGTCGCGCTTGTGGACGCGCACATCACAACGGCCCTGATGGAGCGCTCGCTCATCGAGCGCGCCAAAGGCATCCTCGCCGAAACCGCGGATCTCGACATGGACGAGGCCTTCCTTCGACTGCACAGCTACGCCGACCGCAATGAACGCGGGATCACCGACGTGGCCCGCGCGCTGGTAGAGCGCCGACTCGATGGTGTCGCGATCGGCGGCGCCGGTGACGAACCCGGGACGTCGTCACCGGACGTCTGAGATCCGTACAGGCCGGCCTTGTCTCGCACGGCATGTGCTACGGCCCTGTTGAACCGGACATGATTTTTGTAGCCCGGGTAGCGGGGTGCCATGACCGAGAACACGGACAGCCGCCCCTTGGCGGTGGTGACAGGCGCGTCCAGCGGCATCGGCTTCGAACTGGCTCGAGAATTCGCCGTCCACGGTTTCGATGTCCTGATCAACGCGGAGGACGAGGCCATCCGGACGGCCGCCACCCGGCTGGCCGACACCGGCGCGCGGATCGAGTGCGTGCGTGCGGATCTGCGCTATTACGACGGAGTCCAGGAACTCTACGCCGCGATCGTGGCCACGGGCCGACCGGTGAGCGCGGTCGCGTTGAACGCCGGAGTCGGTCGAGGGGGCGCCTTCGTCGACATCGAGTTGGCCGATGATCTGGAGATCGTCGATCTCAATGTGCGCTCCACGGTGCACCTGGCGAAACGGCTGATTCGGGACATGGCGGCGCGCGACAGCGGCTCGATCCTGATCACCTCGTCGATCGCCGCGACGGTGCCGGGTGCCTTCCAGGCGGTGTACAACGCGTCGAAGTCGTTCCTCTTGTCCTTTGCCGAGGCGCTGCGTGAAGAGCTGGCCGATACCGGAGTGACGGTGACGGCGGTGATGCCCGGGCCTACGGAGACGGAGTTCTTCCAGCGCGCGGACATGGAGGGCACCAAGGTCGGCAGCCAGGACAAGGACGATCCGGCGCTGGTGGCCCGACAGGCTTTCGAAGCGATGACCCGGGGTCGGGAGAAGGTGGTCGCCGGTTCCGCGGGAACCAAGGCGCAGGGACTCGCCGCGAAAGTGTTGCCCGATCGGGTCAAGGCGAGGATGCATCGGCGGATCGCCGAGCCGGGCTCCGGCGGTAGCGGGTCGCAATAGTCCTGGCACGTGACCGCGCGCATTCCGGGCGCGTCTCGCGACCGGCGGCTCGGTGCCGGGATAGTCCCGGCACCGTGGCCGACCGTGGCTCGTGATGGGTTCGCTTCCCGGGCAGCGTCAGACCACGCGCATGTCGCGCCGCAGGATGGCATACGCGCGGCTGAGCAGCCGGGACACGTGCATTTGCGACAGCCCCAGAATGCGGCCGATCTCGGCCTGGGTCAGGTCGTCCCAGAAACGCATCTTGAGTATTCGACGATCGCGGTCGTCCAGACGCGGGATTGCGTCGCGGAGTGCGGTGAGGTCTTCTACCAGCCCGAGGGCGGGATCCTCGACGCCCTTCGTCTCGTGGCCGGTGCTGTGTTCACCCTCGCCGAGGGGCCGGTCCAGAGAATCGACTCGCTGGGCGGCACTCAGATTGAACCCGGTCCGGATCTTGGTCACCGGCAGGTCCAACTCGTCCGCGAGTTCCTGTTCGGTGGGCGTACGTCCGTTGCGGTCGGTCAGGTCGTCACGCGTGCGAACCAGCAGAAGATAGAGCTCCTTGTCGGCCCGCATGACATGCAGATCCCAGGTGGTGTCACGGAAGTACCGCTTGACCTCGCCGCGCATGGTCGGCAGGGCATAGGCGAGGAATCCGTTGCCGTTGCCGGGCCGGTAGCCGTCTACTGCTTTCACCAGACCCATCGCGGCGCATTGACGGATGTCCTCGCTCAGCTCCGGACGACGCCGATAGGGCCGACATACGTAGCCCACCAGGTTGAGATTGAGGGTCACGATCTCGTCACGCAGCGCGATGCGCTCGCGCGACCCGGGTCCGAGAACGTGTAGACGATGCAGCAACTCGTCGGTCAGCTGTGCCCGAGATGATCGGGATGCCTCTTCGCGGGCGGGACCTTCGGTCTTGTTCGAGGCAGCGGAGAAATGTGCAGGCACGGCACTCCTCTGGCGGCAGTCGTCGGGGTTCCCGACGGCGTGTCGGAGGGCCGCTGCTTGACCCATTACCGGATCCCTTCCACGAGCCGGCCGCTTGACACCTGCGGAAAGCGGCCGTTCGGATGGGCACCGGCTCCGACCGCGAGGAAGTGGCCTACCCGCCCGCAGAATTGCGCGAAGGCGCCGTCCTGAGACGGCGCCTTCGATGACGCTCTTGCGTTCGTGCGGTATCGCGATCGTTCTGCGGGTGCTACGCGTTGAGGCGCTTCGCCAGCAGTGCCTTGGCCTGCTCCGCGCCCTTGCGGCTCTCGCCTTGCGCGCGACGGAAGAAGTCCGCGAGTTCCGCGTCGCCCTCGCGTTCGGCGTCCGCGATGTAGGTCTCCAGCCGCAGCGCGTTGCTCAGGCAAGCTTCCGTGAACCACAAGATGTTGTAGTCCTTGTCCTTGGTCCCCGTTACCCGACCGGTCTCCTGTGTGGACATGACACCTCCTGGGAGTTCGATTTCCGTCGACCCCGCTACCCGGGTTTCGCGACGCCAATCACCAACTCGAGGCGGCCCGGTCGGCGTGAAGCCGGGTGACGTCCCCGCGGGCCGACTGCGATGGCAGGGGAACCCACTTGGCCGGATCGCCGGGCGACGACGGGAGCCCCGTGGGTGGGCGTTTCTTTCGGGTGCGATTCGGCGGACACTGGGTAGTGCATCGTCGGGAGTGGACGTCCGGAGCGGAAGGTCGGCCGAGGGACATGCGAGACCACACGGATCTGGAGATCGCGGCGAGGTTCGAGCGCATCGCTCGCACCCTGCACGAACAGCGCACTATCGAGGCCACCCTGGTCAAGGTCGTCGAATTGGCGCGAATCGCGGTCCAAGGCGCGGACTATGCCGGCGTGACCATGGTCAGTCGAAAAGGCATGGTCAGTCCCGCGTTCACCAGCCCGATCGTGCTGCGTCTGGACCGTGCCCAGGAAGAGCTCGGCCAGGGACCATGTCTGCAGGCCATGGCGGAAGGTACGTACGTGCTACGCCTGGCGGACGCACGGGACGAACCGCGATGGCCACGTTTCGCGGCCCGAGCTCGGGCCGAGGGTATTCACAGCATGATCGCCTGCCGGCTGACCACTGGTTCCGAGAACGTCGGTGCGCTCAACCTGCATGCCCACGCTCCCGATGCGTTCGACGACGCGGCCGTACACGTCGCCGAGATCTACGCCTCGTACGCGAGTATCGCCTTGGCCAACGCCGACCTGGTGGAGAACCTCCACCGAGCCATCGACACCAGACAGGAGATCGGGCAGGCGACGGGCATCCTGATGGCCCGCTACCAACTCGACGCGCGCAGAGCCTTCGAGTTGCTGACCCAAGCGTCACAGGATCTCAATGTGAAACTCCGCGAAATTGCCGCCTATGTGGTCACCACCGGACAAGACCCGACGGATCTGACGCCGCGTGACCTCGCCCGGCGGGGCCCGGTACGCCCGCTACGCCGAGACCGCGGAGCCGGAAACCCGGGCCGCGGCCCGGCAGGTGCGTGAGCCGCTGCTGCGAGTGTTCCCCGGTGGCCGAGCACGGCGAGCAGCTCGGGGGACAAGCGGTCGTGTACATCACCGGGCGCCCAGTGCGGTCAACATTCCGAGACCGTCGGAGACCACCCAGTACTCCGCGAGCCGGCCGCCGGAAACCCGGAAGATGTCGTGTCCGACGAAGGCGACTTCGGTACCCGGCGTCACCGTGGCTCCGGGGATTCCGCCGCGGTATTCGCCGTGGAAGGTCCATCGGGCGGAGACCTTGTCGCCGCTGACAAGCGGGCCGAGGTCGAGCGTGTTCTTGATGGAGCCGAAATAGGAGTGTGACTGCCGCACCTGTTCGACGAAGCCCCGGGGGCCGTGTGCGTCGAAGGCGGGCCAGTGGCCCACCGCGTCGGGGGCGAGAATCTTTTCGGCGAGGGCCAAGTCGCCCTCCTAAAGGTCGAAGATCCAACAGCGATAAAGGCGTGCGATGTCGGTCATTCTTCCACCATGTGCAGGCGAAAGCGGGGCGTCAACCGGTCCACTGAGGTCGTAGGCGCGTCCGGCGTGGTCGTCGCCGGTGAGGACGGCCGTGGCCGAGTCGCCGACGCAGCGCTCGTGGATGGCGGAGGCGGCGGCATCGGCACGCGGGGCGCGGGCGCTGTCGGATTGCTTCGTGGGCGGCTTCGGCGAACAGGGGGCGAGGTCCCATGGACCGCTGGTAGATCGCCTTGACGTTGTGGGAGATCGAGCCGGCGCAGGCGTCGTTGTCCCACACCATCCGCCCCTCGGCGGTCTTGACCACCCCCGGGCGTCAGGGCCGGGAGAAATCCGCGGTCGGCGTTCTCGAAATCGGTCTCGTCGTCGAACGGCAGCTCGACCATGCAAGCCAAAATGTCCCAAACAAGGCACTTGGATCCGCGCAGGAGGTCATCCTTCCCGTCGACTCCGACAAGATGGGCCATCCCCTCCCGATCTCGGGCCGGAGGGAAGGGTCAGAAGCCGGTTCACCCTGCGGGTCCGAACAGTTCGTCGGTTCCACTGAGTTCCAGGGCGAGCGCCACGATCGGGGCAACACGTAGGAGGCGCATTGCTCCACCCGCCGTGAGGACGTGGTGCCGGCCTCGAACGAGGGCGCGAATACCGGCGTGGTCGCAGAAGTCGATTCCGCCGAGGTCGACATGTACTTCGCGGTCTGCGGCTGTGATGCCGGTGAGCAGGTCTACGAGCCACGCGGCGTTGTCGACGTCGATTTCGCCCGTCAGCGAGACCAGGACCCGGTCGGGGCAGTCCGTGATCGTCGCCCGCAGGCTGCCAGGAACGTCGGTGGGGTGCGACGTCGATGGGAGTGGGGTCGGGTCGCATCCCGGTTTGGCATCCGGGGAAGATGTGGATCGCATGTCGGTGATGGCCGCCTCCGGAGTCCGCCCACGCCGGTGGGCTCCCGAAGGGCCGACTGCTTGACCCGGAATTCGTTCCACCCTAGGCCCGTCCCGGCCGTGGGTCCATGTCCATGCCCTAGTTACGCGTCGCATGTCGCGGTGGGCCGGGCCCGGGCCGGTCACCGTTCTCGGCTCCGATGGCCTTCCCGCACGGCGATCGGGGTTCCCCGAAGCGCCTTCTCGCTGTCCGTGGGTGCCGCGCTGCCCGTCGCCGGTGCCGCGAGCTTCGCGCCTCGCCCGTTATGCACAGAATGCCGTATCGCCCCCTGGGGATCACCGCGGTTCGCGGTACCTATTCGGCCGGAATCACCCGTGTGGGCGCCGCTCTGCCGGGCAGCCGGGATGCAGGAGGTGATTTCGACCATGCGATCCCACACGGGATGGATGAATCACGCGGTGTGCGCGAGCGCCGATCCGGAACTTTTCCACCCCCTCGACCAGGGACGTTCAGGCCCGGAGAAGATCACGGTCGCACGTGCGCTGTGTGCGCGCTGCCCGGTTCGCGGCGCGTGCCTGGATTGGGCGCTGGAATCGGACGAACGCTACGGAATCTGGGGCGGGTTGACCGCGGACGAGCGCCGAGTTCATACCGCGCGCTGCCGCGCCGCGTCCGTTCGACGATCGGGTGGGAGGCCCCAACGGGCCCGACGCTGAGCCGGAGCGGTCAGGTCCCATCCGCGTCCTTGTGACCGCATGTTTCCGGCTCCTTGCATCGGTCGCTCACCGAAGTTCGTCGGAGTAACGGATGCGGGCGGTGACGGCCTTGCCGTCGTGGCGGTCGACGACGAAGAGATGAGTGCTGAGGGACCGGACGAGTTCCAGGCCGTGCCCGCTGGGTCGGTACGCATCGCCCGCTCGTCGAACAGGGTGTTCAGGGCTGGTGTCGCGGACCGTCACGCGCACCTCGCCGTCGACGTTGTCGATTTCGAGGACGCACGGGCCTGGTGCGTGTCGTACCGCGTTGGTGACGAGTTCGCTGACGATCAACTCCACTGTGGCGGCCAGCGCGCGGAGTTCGCCCACCTGCGGATCCATGAATGCGCGCAGCGCCCGACGTGCGCGGGCCGCGGTCCCGGGACCGCCGTCCAAGGCGATAGGTCCGCTGGACGCGGTCGGATGCGACGGCGGGACGATGGGCTCCTCGGGAGCCGGCATGCCGCGGGGTTGCTCCATCACCCTCCCTGTGGGGAACGGGACGGCTTCGCCGTCGGGAGGCGGCGCCGTCGTGTTCGTCTTTTGTACCCCGCTCGCAGGCCTGGCGGGGCGAATCCTCCCCGAAGAACGCGTTCCATGGTCTCGCCTTCCGTACGATCTGTCGGGTGTGGTGAGCCCTTCGTATCCGCCGCGCGGTCCGCCGACCCGCGCGAGGAGCCGTGTGCTGCGCATGACTGCGCCGGAGGAGGGCAAGCGATCTTTGCTCGCACGGCACTGGGGCAGGCACGGGGCCTGCGGACTCCCGACAAACGCGAAGGGCCAGACGTGGGTACGAGTACCGGACCGGCCTCCCGGCTCAAGTACGTGAATCCGACCGACCCCGGCCTGACTCGGCGCCGTCGCGGGCGCGGTTTCGGCTATCACGACGCCGACGGCTCAGCCGTGACCGATCCCGCCGTCCTTGACCGTATACGCGCCTTGGTCTTGCCGCCGGCTTGGACCGACGTCTGGATCTGCGCACGCCCGGACGGCCACATCCAGGCGGTGGGCACGGACGCGGCCGGGCGGCGACAATACGTCTACCACGAACTGTGGCGGGCCCGCCGGGACGCGGCCAAGCACGAGCGCGCCGCCGACTTGGGCCGCCACCTGCCGCGCGCCCGCACCAGGGTGGAACAGGACCTGGCTCAACCGGGCCTGGGCCGCGAGCGAGTCCTCGCCGCCTGTTTCCACCTCGTGGATCTGGGCTTCTTCCGTTCCGGCAGCGAACAGTACGTGCGCGCCAACGGTAGTTGTGGACTGACCACGCTGCGTCGCGAGCACGTCCGGGTCAAGAACGGACAGCTTCGATTCACCTTTCCCGCCAAAAGTGGACGAACATACACGCGGGTGCTGGTGGACGACCAGGTCAAGCCCGTGGTGGTGGCGCTGCGCAGAACCGCGACCGACGACGGTCCGCTGTTCCGCTACCGGGCTCAGGATCGTCGCCTGTGCTTCGTTCGTGCCGACGACGTCAACGCGTACATCCGTGAGCGCGCCCGCGGCGACTTCACCACAAAGGACTTCCGGACGTGGCACGCCACCGTGCTGGCCGCCGTGGGCCTGGCGGTCTCCGGGGCGGTCGCGGACTCGCCCACCGCACGGCGCCGCGCACGCACCAGGGTGATCCGGGAAGTGGCCGACTATCTGGGCAACACCCCCGCCGTGGCGCGCGCCTCGTACATCGACCCGCGAGTGTTCGACTGCTACGAACGCGGCATCACCGTCGCCGGCACACTCACCCGGCTCGGCGACGGGACGGATTTCGGCGACCTGGCCACCCGCGGGCCGATGGAGCGCGCGGTGCTGCGCATGCTGGACGGCGCCGACCGATCACGGTAGACGCGACTTGGGGGTATACGAAGAGGGGTATACGAAGACGCGCACACCGCCGAACAGCCCATTCAATGCCGACATGGGTCACCATCTCGTTCGGCCGCCCGCCCGTCCCGCCGGCGCGGCGCTCTTGGCCTATCGATCAGCCGGTTTGCATGCTCTGGCGCAAGCTGGCAAACGTGCGCGTGAGCAGGCGGGAGACGTGCATCTGGGAAAGACCCAACCGCTCGGCGATCTGAGTTTGGGTCAGGTCGTCCCAGAAGCGCATCTTGAGAATGCGTCGGTCCCGGTCGCCGAGATGAGGAATTGCGCTGCTCAGACTGACGATGTCGTCCACCAGCGCCAGTTGCCTGTCCTCGATGCCCTGGATGTCGTATGGGCTGCCGCCCTCGTCGTCCGCGCCCATGGGCCGATCCAGTGAGGCGGGCCGCTGGGCGTGGGAAAGCGCGAGCGTGGCCTGTACATGCGAGGCGGTCGTGCCCATCTCCTGAGCGAGTTCCTCGTCCGTAGCCTCGCGTCCCAACTCTTGGATCATGGAGTCACGTCGGCGCAGCGCCGCCAGGAAGAGTTCCTGGTCGGCTCTGGCGACACCCACGCTCCACACGAAGTCGCGGAAGAAGCGCTTGACCTCGCCGCGCATGGTCGGCATGGCATAGGCGAGGAAAGCCTTGCCGTATTCGGGGCGAAATCCATTCACGGCCTTGACCAGTCCCAGGGCGGCGGCCTGGTACATGTCCTCCCGCAGGTCCGCGCGCCTTCGGTAGGGCCGGCAGACGTAGGCGACCAGGTTGAGGTTGAGTTCGACGATTTCGTCCCGCAGGCGCGTGTGCTCTCGGCTGCCGGGCGTCAGATCGGCCAATGCGACCAGCAGCCGATCCGTGCGTTCGGACACGTTCTGGACCTCGGGGTGTGCCCTGCGGTTCACGCGCGGGTCCGGATGGTCAGGGCCGGGGGACGGGGGAAGGACATCGGACATGAAAAGCTCCCGAAAAGGCGGCGTTCAACGGGACTGTGCCGAACCCTCCGAAAGCGGAGTGGTCGGCGGGTCGGATCTTCACCGCGACCCATGCCGGCAGAAGGACTGCGGGCACCATGGATCCAGCGCATGCGACTCGGCCACGTCCGCGCCCGTGCACTGCGGCGAGGTGTCGTCGAGTAGCGGTGGGCGCACGGCGCAGGCGACGGCGCGAAACACGTCGAAGACACCGGTGCCCGTGAGAGCCGGCTCGCCGGGGAGGAAGAGTCAGCGTGCGCCGACGGGGGACACGAAAGACGGGGGTGCCCGGCTGGCGACGACATTGCGGCCTCCCTCGTTGCCGAAGGGCATTCGGCATCGGAAAAGGGGCCGCCTGCTTGACCCGCGTCCCATTACTGCCACGCAATCGCTTGCTTCACTCCTTGCGGGGGCAGGAAGTGCGTCCGATGGACCAGCGGAAGTCTTCCAATGGCCTCACGTCCGGTGCCGGCGCGGGGTTCGTCGAGTGCAAGCGGCGCTGCGGGGGCATCGGTGCGGCGTGTCATTGACGCGTTGGGATGTCGGGCAGGGCGGGTGGCTCATGGCCGGTGGAGAGTGGTTGCATAAGACGCACAGGCGTGAACACGGTTCATACGCAGGGAGGTCACGCTGGTGGGCGGGGTTGTCGCCCCGATGCTGTCGGGGTCGGTCCCGGTGGGCGGATTACGATCGAAGACGCCTGCACGCGGATGCGAGTGCCACGCCTTCGCGCACCGCGGCACCGGCGGACGGGACTTGTTGCAACGAACGCGCGCGAGGGGCGCGGCAACGCGAGAGGTGATCAGAGTGCGCGTCGACCAGAACGCGTCGCCCGATGCCGAGCACGGAGTGGTGACAGCGTTGGACTACGTCGCTTCCGTGCTGGACGAACCCGAACCGGCATGTGATCCGGCACGGTTGGTCGTGACACTGTCGGGTGCGGTGGCGGACGCCGCCGGTGTGGGCGTGATCGCCCGTGATGCCGGCGGTGCCCTGGAGGTGGTGGCGTCCACCACGCGGGTGAG
This sequence comes from Embleya sp. NPDC025285, assembly GCF_055558835.1. Classification (NCBI taxonomy): domain Bacteria; kingdom Bacillati; phylum Actinomycetota; class Actinomycetes; order Kitasatosporales; family Streptomycetaceae; genus Embleya; species Embleya sp. NPDC025285. The sequence goes on along the minus strand of NZ_JBVHLU010000103.1, from coordinate 21,380 downwards.
TGCGAGCTTGGACAGACGGCAGTGTGCTTTCGAGCAGGGGCCCGGGGTGGCCGTGATCGCCGAGGACGCCGTGCTGCGCGCGGATCTCGCGCTGCTGCGCAAGCGGTGGCCCGCTTTCGCCGCGTCTGCCCAGGCGGAAGGGGTTCGTTCGTGCCTGGCGTTGGCGATGACCTTGGCCGAGGGGCGCCGCGCGGCCTTGACCGTCTACGGATCAAAGCCCCTCGGGCTGCGCCCGATGCAAGAGGCCCTGCTACGGGCGACCGCGGCGGCCGTATCGCGCTCGGTGGCGCATGCCGAGCGCGAGCGCGAAGCGCGAGACCGGGCGGAGCACTTGCGACGCGCGATGGCCTCGCGAGCGGTCATCGACCAAGCCAAGGGGCTGCTCATGGCCATGCACGGAGTCGACGCCGATCGTGCGTTCGGGATCCTGTCGCGCGCCTCCCAGGCACGCAACGTCAAACTGCACATCGTTGCCCGCGAGTTGATCGCGTCGATCGTCCCGACGGCCGATGATTGCGCATCGATCTGACGCGGGGTGAGCAGGTCGCGGTAGAGGCCGTCGCGAAGGGGCGTTTTCGCGGAGCCGTTCCCTCGCGCTGTCCAGCGGACTGGGACATGGCGATCGACGGTGTGGGTAGCAGCGACTCCATGCGCGCACTCTTCATCAACTGCACCCTGAAGCCGTCCCCCCAGGAGTCCAACACTCATGCCCTCGCGGCGGTCGTCATGGACGCCCTGCGGCAGCGCGGCGTGGACGTCGAGGAGGTCCGAGCGGTCGATCTCGATCTCAAGCCGGGTGTCGAAGTGGACATGGGCTCGGGAGACGATTGGCCGTCCGTGTACGAGAAGGTACGTTCCGCGCGGATCCTGGTCGTCGCGTCCCCGACCTGGTTGGGCCGGCCGTCCTCGGTTGCCCAGCGGGTGTTGGAGCGCATGGACGCCATGATCGCGGAAACGGACGACGAGGGCCGTCCGGTCGCCTACAACCGAGTCGCGGGTGTCGTGGTCACGGGCAACGAGGACGGCGCTCACCACGTGATCAGCGAAATCACCGGTGCCCTCGGCGACATCGGTTACACGATCCCCGGCCAGGCGTGGACGTACTGGCACCTGGGCCCCGGCCCCGGCCCCGATTACGTCGAAGACGACCAGGGCCACGAATGGGCGCACAAGACGGGCCGCGCGATGGCGGCCAACCTTGTCGGCGTGGCCCGGGCCCTCGAAGCACACCCCCTCGGCCCGCCGCCGGAGTAGGGCGGCCTGGGGCGTCGTTCACCACGGTCGGCAGGACGGTGACCCGGATGCGAGGCAATTCGCCGACCGTGCCTGGCTGGCCGACGAGCACATGCGGACACGGCGATCGCCGGCTTCGTGACGAGGATGGAGCGCTTCCTGGGCGACGTGCCACCGTTCAACCACTTCGGCTACCACCTGCTGGGTCGAGGCGACCAAAGCGATGACCTGATGCGTCGTCGTGGCGGCGCTCCGCTGCCCGACGGCACCCGTCGAAGGACTCGTCTCGAAGAGCGTGCACCACGCGCGTGGCGCACCGCTTCGCGATCGACGAGGCACCGTCCCGCGAGAGCAACCCGGACGACCCCTACGGCTCCCGGGGCCGTGAAGGAGAGTCGGCTTCCAGGCTCTCCTCACGGTCCCCGGCGCACACCATGGGACTCAATGCCTGCCACGGCCGGAGAGCAGATCGCGAGCCCGGTCCACCAATCCTGCTCCCGGGGCGAGGATCCTGTTGGCGGGCGGCGTGTCGGGCGCGGATGGGTGTGGGCGGGTCGGCGCCGTCTTCTTCGCCGCGCGGACCTTGTCGCCGAGCGTGTCGAGCGCCTCGGCCGTGCACGCGGCGACGAGCAAGGGGAACAGACGCCCTTCCTCGTCACGGACGTGCTCGCTTACCGCGAGCCGGAGACGGGCGACCAAGTCATCGAAGCGTGGATCCTCGGCGTCACGCCCTTCCAACTCCTTGAGCAGTTTCTCCACCTCGGCGTGGTCGGCGATCTCCTCGTCCGCGATCTCGTCTCCGCCATCGACGTGTTCGCGTACAGCGGGATACAGGTGCAACTCCTCAGCGACCGAGTGGCGAACCAACTCCATGGTCAATTCGTCAGCGGTTTCGCGGCGTCGCCGGTCTCCGACGGGCAGGGTCTCGATTCGCGCGAAGAGCGCCTCGACCTCGCGGTGATCGACCATGAGTTCCTCGATGATGTTCCCGCCGTGTCCCATGGCTCGCCTCTCGTTCGTACCGCAGGCGCCGGGGGCGCGCCGTCCCCACCCGCTACCCGAGCGATCGGTCCGCACACATGCGGCCGGTTTGCGCCGAAGGCGGCCTTCGCCGCGAGCAACCCGGGCGTTCAAAGGCTGCCATGAGCGCGCCACGGAGTACGCGGGCGGAACGGGCTCACGACTTGGTGGCTCACCGGTATCCGCACCTCCTGACCGGGCTTGAGATCCCGCGGGTTCGCGAGCGTCTCTCGACGGGCCCGAATCGACATGAATGGGACGGGCGCTGTCGGGCAATGGATGCGAGGCCCCGGCGATCGCCTGTGGGATGTCGAAGTCGATGACCCGTCGACGACAGCCCCGTGTGCGGTCGAGCGGAGGCATGACCTCGATGGCATCGAAATAGTGGAGGCGTACGCCATGACCGAGTCCAGCCCCATCGACCTGCAGAAGGCCCTCAAGGGCGCCGAGTATCCATGCGACCGAGACGCGTTGGTGGAACTGGCGGCGAGCAACGGAGCAGATGACACGTTGGTGGACCGTCTTCGCGATCTGCCGGACACGTCCTTCGACGGACCCAACGAGGTGAGCAAGGCAATCTTCGACTGACCCCGCTTCGCCCCCGGCGTGTGAACGTGTTCCGCCGGAGGTGCGCATGTACCGGATGTTGGCCGGCCCGGCGACGGCGCCGGGCCGGCCAACATCGGTGGTCGCATTGGTAACGGAAATCCGACGTCGAACCCCTGACGTCGGCGCGCGGTCGTGTCGCACATACGCGGCCAGGGTTGTTTCGGGTCGATGCCGGAGAGATCCCGATCGAGCGTTCGGACCAACCTACGGACGGTTTGAACCATCGGATCCGGACGCTCGAGCGCGCCAATGGACGGCTTCGTCCGCGCGGCCCAAACTTTCGAGTGCACGCGCGAGGGCGAGCATAGCCTCCGTGTGATCGGCCTCGTTTGCCCGCTGCCACCACCGATCGGCTCCGCCTGCATCGCCGCGATCGTACAGAAGCAGGGCCATCCCGGTCATGGCGTCGGGGTCGCCCGCCTGCGCCATCGGCTTCCAGCAGCGCTCGGCCTGCTCGGCGTCGCCCTTCTCATAGGAGCGCAGTCCCATGACGAACCTGGCCGGCGCGCTTTCCGAAGCTTCGAACGACGTGCCGTCAGCGTTCACGTGTTCCACCTTCGGTCCAGTGGCGTCAAACCTCGACGAGTCAGCGTCAGGTGCGATGCTCTTCGGTACCCAGTCCCAGCCTTCGGGCGACGTCCTGCATATTCGCGTAGCGGGCGTCCCCGTCGGGCAGCCCCATGACCAGCTCCACCAAGTCGTCGGACGCGTGGTTGTTGCGAAGCGTGCCCAGAAGCAGGTCGCGGTCCGCCGGGAAGGCGTCACGGCCGAGGTGTCGAGCCAGTTCGCTGCGCAGTTCGACGTCGCGAGGTGACATGCCCGGGGGCGTTCCGCCGGCACGGACGGCGTTGCTCGGGTTCACCGGTTCGGTCGGAGTCCGGCTTGTGTCGTCGGAATGTGTAGCCATGATCCTGGTAGTCCTTGGGGGTGAGCGGCGATCGCGCGATGGCCATCGCCTGGTGGGAACAGCCGATGTCTGCGGCGGAGGGCCGGCGGCCCGCCTCGCTTCGAGGCGGCCCCGGTTCCGCCGTGGAGAACCCCAACCCCGCTGCCCGGGCGGCGGGGTCTGAAACACACCTTGAAGACGCTGCCGTGGCCGACTCGTCGTCATCCATGCGCCGCCCGAACGCGTCGACCGGCGTGTCAACCCACGTAGCGGCGCGCGCGGCCCGTGAGTTGATCGTTCTCCAAGGTGCGCAGTCCGCGTTCGGCCGCGGCCGGCAGGACCCGGCGCTCACGCAGCACTCCGGGCAACCCCCGGCAGGTGTCCAGGACAGCCAGTGCGGAGACCCGATCACGAGGGACACTGCGCAGTAGACGCACAGTGCGCACCAGGGCCCGTCCGGCGGGGCGGCGCAACCATGTGAACCACAGTGTGTTGCGAATGCCGGCGCGGCGCCGGGCCGTGGGATCGCGCAGACGGGAGGCTTGATGATGGACCACGACCTCGTCGGCGTACAACAGGACATATCCGGCGGCGCTCAGGTCCGCCGACAGCAACTCTTCCTCACCGCCGATCAGTAGGCGCTCGGAGAAGCCGCCGACGGCACGGAAGGCATCGACGCGCACCATGGACGCACCGGCCAGAATGCTGCCCAGCACCGGTCCGGGTACGTCGACGCCCTCGGGAACCGGCACGGGTGAGTTGCGCAGCTCGGGGACGATGGGGTCCTCTTCGCCGTGCGGCTGCACGATGATCCGGCCCGTCACCGAAGCGACGCGAGGGTGGGCGTCGAGAAGGTCGGCCGCGCGAGACAAGGCTCCGGGGCTCCACCAGACGTCGTCGTCACAAAAGGCGACGTAGGGCGTGGCTACGTTGCGGATGGCGATGTTTCGGCCCACCGCGCCCAAATTTTGTGGCAGAGGGAGCACCGAAACCCATGGATGCGAACGGTCGAGGGTCTCAACGGTGCCGTCGCGGGAGGCGTTGTCCACCACGACGACCGGGCCCACGTCCGGGAGGTCGTGCAGAGTGGCGAGAGTCCGCAGCAATTCCTCGCGCCGGTTGTGGGTGATGATCACGACGGTGTAACGCGCGGTCGCGGCATCGATTCCGTGGGGTTCACGCGGGTCCGATTGCAGCATCGGTGCTCTCCAGGGTCGCGGAGTTCCGGGCGGCTTCCACCAAGGTGATCTCCCGAACGACGTGTGGGGGCAACCGCCGGTGCTCGCGCACCACCAGCGGGACGGCCGCGAGCACGCCCAGGGCCGCCTGCCGTGCCGCCGGGTCGGAGGCGGCGGTGCGAACCAGTGCCCACCACGCAGGCAAGGCCAGGCGAGGAGGCAGGCGCATGAGTCGTACGAGCACGTCGTTCCGGGCGACCCTCGTTCGTCGTTCGCGAGAATCGCGGACAGGCGAAGGGTGGTGGTGCGCGACAATGCCGGGCACGTAGGCCAAGTGCAGGCCGGAGGCCGCCAGATCCCATGCCAATAGTTGCTCCTCGCCGCCGATGACCAGAAAGCGAGCGAAGCCTCCCACCCGGCGAAACGCCGCACGGCGGACCACGGCGCCGCAGGCGAGGAAGCCCAGCACAGCTGCTCCGGGTGTCTTGGGGCGTCGCCCCAAGGGACTGTCCCGCATCAATTCCGTGACCGGATCGGGCTCTTCGTCGGACCCCACCAGGATGCGTGCGGCCAGCACGGCGGTATTGGGGTGTGCGTCAAGTACTCGCGTGGCCTCGGCCAACGACCCGGGCGCCCACCACGAATCGTCGTCACTGAACGCGACGTAGCGGGTTTGCGCGGCGTCCACCCCCAGATTGCGGCCCGCTGCCCCGAGGTTGCTGTCACTGCGGATCACCCGCACGGCCGGATGCCGGGCTTTGACCGCCTCCGCCGTGCCGTCCGTGGAAGCGTTGTCGACCACAATCACCGGCGGACGTTCCGGCAGCTCCAGCAGCCGGGTCAACGTCGCGCACAACTCCTCGCGACGGTCACGAGTGGCGATGACGACCGTCACCGCCGATGGCGTGAAAGTCCCGCTGCTGTCCGGCATCCTTCTCGACCTCCGCGGTGATGTCCGACTTTTCGTAAGCCTTCCTTCCGCGCCCCCTTACCCGACGCGAGCGATCGCACGCCGGCCGGGTGGCGGATCGTTTGTCTCGGGGTCGCGCGGGTAATCGGGATCCGTTCCCTGTGCCGCATCCGAAGGATTTGCCATGTCACCCGAGGCAGTTCGGCGACATTCGAGCCGGGACGATGGAGCTTCCGGCTCAGCTTCCGCCCCCGTTTTCGCCGGTTCCGCCGGCCGGGCACCGACAACGCCCACGCACGTCGCGGCGAACCCGGCGGGCGCACTGAAGGCGAACCTGCCGGAGCGCCGGTTTCGACGCGTGGTCGTCACGGGAGGAGCCGGCTTCCTCGGCTCCCATCTATGTGAGCGGCTATTGAACGACGGCGCGGAGGTGGTGTGCCTGGACAACTTCCTCACTGGTGCACCGGCCAATGTCGCGCACCTGCTTCCCGATCCCGGCTTTCGGCTGGTTCGCTGCGACGTCAGCGAGTTTGTGCACGTGCCCGGCGATGTCGACCTCGTGCTGCACTTTGCTTCGCCCGCGTCGCCACTGGACTATCTGGAATACCCGATCCACACGCTCAAGGTAGGCAGCCTGGGTACCTTGCACGCCTTGGGTTTGGCCGGCGAGAAGAACGCCAGGTTCGTACTGGCGTCCACGTCGGAGGTCTACGGCGACCCGCTGGTGCATCCGCAGCCGGAGGACTACTGGGGCAACGTCAACCCGATCGGCCCGCGAGGAGTCTATGACGAGGCCAAGCGCTTTTCGGAGGCACTGACGATGGCCTACCGGCATTCGCGCGGGTTGGACGCAGCCATCGTACGGATCTTCAACACGTATGGCCCCAGGATGCGCCCCAACGACGGCCGGGCGATTCCCGCGTTCGTCTGTGCGGCACTGCGCGGAGAAACGCTCCGTGTGCACGGGGACGGCTCCCAAACGCGCTCGATCTGTCATGTGGACGACACCGTGGCCGGAGTGCTGGCCCTTGCGGCATCAGCACACTCGGGTCCGGTCAATATCGGCAATCCTGACGAGATGAGCGTGTTGGAACTGGCTCGCCGGATCCTGGATATCACCGGCTCGGACGCCGATGTCGAGTTCGTCGAGCGCCCGGTCGACGATCCCACCACCCGCCGACCCGACATCACCTTGGCCAGTGAACTACTGGGTTGGGAGCCGCATGTGCATTGGCGCGAAGGACTCCGGGGCACCATCGACTGGTTCGCGGCCCAACCGGGCATCTACGACGCGGCCTGAGCCGGCGCGTGTGCGCCCCCGGCTTCCCGCCGCGGACGAAAGCATCTCGGCAGGTCGTTTGGCTCTGACGGCCGGCGGCGTCTTCCTCGCGGTGCGACGCCGGATGTGCGGCGCGGCGCTCCGGTCTGAACCGGTCATCGACCCGAACGCTCTTCCGCCTCCGCTTGCTCCCGCGGACGGTCGCCCCCTCTCGGTTACCACGCGCAGTCGCACACCGGCGCCACAACGCTTAGACGTTTAAGAGTCCGCCATCCGGTGAGCGGGTGGAACGTCAGGTACTCGGAATCGGGCGACAGTGCCGCCCCCATTCGCCTTTGAGTGGAGTATCGGTATGCGCATTCTCGGACTCAACGCCATCTTTCACGACCCTGCCGCGGCGCTGGTCGTGGACGGTGAAGTGGTTGCCGCAGCCGAGGAGGAGCGATTCTCCAGGCGTAAGCACGGCAAGCGCCCAGTACCGTTCTCAGCCTGGGAACTTCCGGAATTGGCCGCCCGGTGGTGCCTGGAGAAGGCGGGGCTTCGTCCCGATGAGCTCGACGCGGTCACTTACTCTTTCGACCCGAATCTGGCGAGGCCCCAGGAAACCTTGGGGTTGAACGACCCCTGGGATCGGCTGCGGCAAACGTATGCCCGCGAGGCGCCCAACTTCGCCGCCGAGGCCCTGCCGGGTCTGGACGCCGGGGTCTTCCGGTTCGTCCCTCATCACCTCGCGCACGCCGCCTCGGCGGCCCTGGCCGCGCCCACGCCCTACCGTGACGCGAGTGTGCTGGTCGCCGACGGGCGTGGGGAGGCCACCAGCCACCTGTCCGCGCGCTATCACGACGGGCAGCCGGAGGTGTTGGCGCGTACCTCGCTGCCGCACTCCCTGGGCCTGTTCTACGAGGAAGTCACCGCTCATCTGGGCTTCCTGCGCTCATGCGACGAGTTCAAGGTGATGGCCCTGGCCTCATACGGCAAGCCGCGTTTCCTGGAGGAACTGCGCACCGCCGTGCACTCGACGGGCGACGGCTCGTTTCGGACTCTGCCGGTGGATCTCGCCGGCTTGGTCAAGCCGCGCCGACCCGGCGAGGAATGGACGCCGGAGCAGGCGGACCTCGCCGCGTCCGTCCAAGCCGTCACCGAGGAGGTCCTCTTGGACCTGGTGCGCTGGCTGCACGGACGTACTGGCGACCGGCACCTGTCGATGGCCGGGGGTGTCGCGCTCAACTGCGTGGCCAATTCCCGCATCGCCGCCGAAGGCCCGTTCGAGCATATCTGGGTGCAGCCGGCCGCCGGGGACGCGGGAACCGCACTGGGCGGAGCGTTGCACGTGGCGGAAACCATGGGTGACCGCACTTCGCCCATGGCCGGTGCGGACCTGGGTCGTTCCTGGGACGACGACGAGTTGGAGGCCTGGCTGCTGCGGGCGCGGGTGCCCTACGCCCGCCCTGCCGATCTGGCCGAGGTGGTCGCTCGGGCGTTGGCCGCCGACTGCGTGGTGGCGTGGTTTCAGGGCCGCAGCGAGTTCGGCCCTCGGGCACTGGGGCACCGCAGTCTGCTCGCCCATCCCGGACGAGCCGCCAATCTCGAACGTCTCAACGACGTGAAGGGTCGCGAGCAGTTCCGCCCGGTGGCCCCCATGGTGCTCGCCGATCGCGCCGCGGAACTGTTCGAGGGCCCCATGCCCAGTCGCTACATGCTCTTCACCCACGAGGTCGCACCCCACTGGCGCGACCGCATCCCGGCAGTCGTCCACGTGGACGGCACGGCCCGCATCCAGACCGTCGACTCCGCGGATCAGCCCCTCTTGGCCCGGATGCTCACCATTTTCGAGCAGATCACCGGCTTGCCCGTGGTGGTCAACACCAGCCTGAACACCGCGGGTCGCCCGATGGTCGACGATCCGCGTGACGCGCTGGAGTGCTTCGGGTCGGCCCCTGTGGACCTGCTGGCTCTCGGGCCCTTCGTGGTGCGTCGTCCGGCGATGGGCGATGGGGCAGGCGCGCTGTGAGTGCGGAGCAGGCGGACGCGTCCGTGATCAGGTACGCCGTCGTCGTGCCGACGATGGGGCGACCCGAACTCGACCGCTGTGTAGCGGCGTTGGCTGCTGCGGCGGGGCCCCTGCCGGAGGTCGTCGTGGTGGTCGACGACCGTCCCGAGACGCCGGATCCGCTGCCTTTGAACGTGCCGCCCGAGTTCGCCTCCAGGACTCGAGTGCTCAGTACCGGGGGAGGGGGCCCGGCCGGTGCGCGCAACCACGGGTGGCGCGCGGTGCCGCCGGAGGTGCAGTGGATCGCGTTCTTGGATGACGACGTCGAGGTGAGTTCGACGTGGCGCGCCGACCTGGTCGCGGATCTGGGCGTGGTCGGACCCGATGTGGGTGCGGTCCAGGGGCGACTGGAGGTGCCGTTGCCTTCCGATCGCAAGCCCACCGACTGGGAGCGTGGCACTCGTGGTTTGGCGGACGCGGCGTGGGCCACCGCCGATATGGCCTATCGGCGGGACGTGCTGGTGGAGACGGGGGGCTTCGATGCCCGCTTTCGGCGGGCCTTTCGAGAGGACGCCGACTTGGCCCTGCGTACCGAGGAGGCCGGCTGGGTCCTCGTCCGGGGCGATCGGTCGACCCGACACCCGGTGCGTCCCGCCGACCGCTGGGTCAGCGTCCGAGTCCAAGCCGGCAACGCGGACGACGTACTGATGACCCGGCTGCACGGCCGGGACTGGTATCGCCGGGCGGCGGCCCCTCGCGGCCGGCGACCCGCGCACGTGGCGCTGACCACGCTGGCCGTACTGGGAGCGGGAGCGGCCGTCATCAGGCGCCGCCCGGTCGTGGCGTTGGCGGGCGCGGGATGGTTGTTGGGTACCGTCGAGTTTGCCGCCGCACGCATTCGGCCCGGGCCTCGCGACCGGCGCGAGAGCACCACCATGCTGGTGACGAGCGCGCTCATTCCGCCGCTGGCGACCGCGCACTGGCTGCGGGGGCTGTGGCGACACCGGACCGTCACGCCCACCGGCATGCGTCCCAAGGCAGTGCTTTTCGACCGGGACGGCACGCTGGTGCGCGACGTCCCCTACAACGACCAACCCGACAAGGTGGAACCGATGCCGGGCGCGGTCGAGGCCGTGCGCGCATTGCGTGCCGCCGGCATCCGCACGGCCGTGGTCAGCAACCAATCCGGAGTCGGCCGCGGCCTCATCACACCGGAGGCGCTGCGGCGGGTCAACGCCCGTGTCGATGCGATCTTCGGGCCCTTCGACGCGTGGGAGTGCTGCCCGCACAACCCTGAGGACGACTGCTCGTGCCGCAAGCCCCGACCGGGCTTGATCCAAGAGGCGGCGCGCCGCCTGCGAGTACGGCCCGAGGAATGTGTGGTGATCGGCGACATCGGTGCCGATGTCGCCGCAGCCCGGGCAGCGGGCGCCCGCAGCGTTCTGGTGCCCACCGACACCACGCGAGCCGCCGAACTGGCGGGAGCCCGAGTGGCCCTCGACCTGGGCGATGCGGCCAGGCTCGTGCTGCGGGGGTTGCGATGAGCGACCCACATGTACTGGCCGTGCGCTTGGACGCGATGGGCGATGTGCTCCTGTGCGGCCCCGCGTTCCGTGCCTTGGCCGCGGGCGCGCGCAGGCTGACCGCACTGGTGGGACCCGCCGGCTCCGGCGCCGCGCGACTCCTGCCCGGGGTCGACACCGTCATGGAGTGGGACGCGGCGTGGACCGGTTTCGCTCCTCCTCGGATCACTCGCGCAGGCGTGGGAGGTCTGATCGACGAGTTGGTCCGGCGGGACGTCGACGAGGCGGTGGTTTTCACGTCCTTCCACCAATCGTCGTTGCCGACGGCGCTGCTGCTCCGTCTCGCGGGAGTGCGCAGGATCAGCGCCATCAGCAACGACTATCCGGGCTCGCTGCTGGACGTGCGCCACCGGGTGGACGAGCACCGGCACGTTCCCGAGGCCGAACGCGCCCTGGAACTGGCGGCGGCCGCCGGGTTCCCGCTGCCGGCCGACGACGACGGCCGGCTCGCGGTGCGCCGACCGCTGCCGGCGGTGCGGAAGCAGACCGGAGAGGGAGCCTACGTCGTGGTCCATCCGGCCGCGTCGGTGCCCGCCCGTACTCCCTCGGTCGAATGCTGGGTGCGAGTGGCGCGCGCGCTGGGCGCGGCGGGACACCGGGTCCTGGTAACCGGATCGTCGGCCGACGTCCCGATGACCGCGCAGGTGGCCGATCTCGGCGGAGCGACCGACCTGGGCGGCCGTACGGACCTGGTTCGACTCGCGGCGGTCATGGCCGACGCCCGCGTGGTGATCGCCCCGAACACTGGCCCGGCACACCTGGCAGCGGCGGTCGGCACTCCCGTGGTCAGTCTGTTCGCACCTGTCGTGCCGGCCGAACGGTGGGCCCCCTACGGAGTGCCCACCGTTGTGCTGGGTGACCGGAACGCGGCGTGCGCCGGGAGTAGAGCGCGTCATTGTCCCGTCCCCGGGCACCCGTGCCTGGAGTCGGTCGAGGCCGAGGACGTGGTCGTCGCCGTGGACGAACTGCTCGTGAAGGGAAGCACACGATGAATGTCTTGTTGTGGCACGTACACGGCTCCTGGGCGACGACGTTCGTCCAGGGAGACCACCAGTATGTGGTGCCGGTACTGCCCGACCGCGGACCCGACGGCGTGGGGCGGGCCCGTACCTGGGACTGGCCGGTGAACGTGGTCGAGATTGCGCCCGAGCGGTTGCGCGCACAGCGGTTGGACGTGGTGGTGTTGCAGCGCCCGCACGAGTACGAGCTGGTGAGACAGTGGTTGGGGTTGACACCCGGCGTGGATGTGCCCGCCGTCTACCTCGAACACAACGCGCCGGACGGGAACGTGCCGTCGACGCGCCACCCGATGGCCGACCGCCCCAATCTGCCCATCGTGCACGTCACCCATTTCAACGCGCTGATGTGGGACTGCGGGGCCAGTCCCACCGTCGTGGTCGAGCACGGCATCCTGGATCCCGGGGCCCGGTGGACGGGGGAACTCCCTCGCTGTGGTGTCGTGGTGAACGAACCCATCCGCCGCGACAGATACACCGGTACGGACCTGCTACCCCAGATCGCCGATGCGGCGCCCCTGGATGTCTTCGGCATGAAGGTCGACGGCCTCGCCGCCCATCTGGGTCTGCCCGAAGAGCGTTGCCGTACCCACGAAGATCTGCCGCAGGACCGCATGCACGTCGAACTTGCCCGTCGGGCCGTGTACTTCCACCCGATGCGCTGGACGTCGCTGGGCCTGTCGCTGCTGGAGGCCATGCACCTGGCGATGCCCGTGGTCGTGGTGGCCGGCACCGAGGCCGGACGCGCCGTGCCGCCCGGCGCCGGCGTGGTGAGTGCGTCCGTGGCCGAACTGCGCGAGGCGGTACGCCGATACGCGACCGATCCACAGGCCGCGCTCGATGCCGGTCTGGTCGCTCGGGAGAGTGCGCTGGCCCGCTACGGAGCAAGGCGTTTCCTTCAGGACTGGGACGCCGTACTGAAGGAGGTGGTGTCATGAGGATCGCCATGGTGTCCGAGCACGCCAACCCCATGGGCGCCCTCGGTGGCGTGGACGCCGGCGGGCAGAACGTACACGTCGCTGCGCTGGCCGCGGAACTGGCCCGGTTGGGCCACCGGGTCAGTGTGTACACCCGCAGGGACAACAAGGACGCACCCGCCACCACCCGCCTGTGCCGTGGAGTCACCGTGTCCCTCGTCGACGCGGGGCCCGCCGAATCGGTCCCCAAGGATGAACTCCTGCCGTTCATGGGCGAGTTCGGTGACAACCTCGCCGACCGCTTTCTGATGAGGCGCCCCGCGGTGGTGCACGCCCACTTCTGGATGTCGGGTATCGCGGCACTGCGCGGCGCGGAACCGTCCGGTGTCCCGGTGGTGCAGACCTACCATGCGCTGGGCTCGGTCAAGCGTCGTCACCTCGGACGAGACGACCCCAGCCCTGCGGGGCGCATCGCCTCCGAGCTGGCGGTCGGTCGGCGCGCGGCGCGCATCATCGCCACCTGCACCGACGAGGTCTACGAGCTCGTGCGCATGGGCCTGGATCTGGAACGGATCAGTGTCGTGCCGTGCGGTGTGGACACCACCCACTTCGTACCCCACGGACCCATTGCTCCCCGCACCGAGCGATCCCGGCTGCTGGTCGTGGGACGCCTGGTCGAACGCAAGGGCATCGATGTGGTCGTGCGAGCCTTGGCCGAGTTGCCGGACACCGAGTTGTTGATCGCGGGCGGACCGCAGGAGGGGCCGGTGGAAGCCGACCCCGAGATTCGGCGCCTGATCGGCGTCGCGGACGGGGTCGGCGTGCGAGAGCGCGTCGAATTCCTCGGAAGCGTCGGACGCGACGCGTTGCCCGCTCTGATGCGCAGCGCGGACGCGGTCGTGTGCACGCCGTGGTATGAACCGTTCGGCATCGTTCCCTTGGAGGCGATGGCGTGCGGTACCCCCGTGGTGGCCGCCGCTGTCGGCGGATTGCAGGACACCGTCGTGGACGGAGTCAACGGTCTGCTCGTGCCGCCGCGCGACGTCGGGGCATTGACCCAGGCATTGCGGAAGCTCTTGGACCGGCCCGAGTGGGCGCGGGCACTGGGACAGGCCGGTGTGCATCGGGCCGGCACCCGCTACGCCTGGGCGCGGGTGGCGCGCGAGACCGCTGAGATCTATCGAAGCCTGGTCGCCGAGGGCGTCAGTGGCCGCAACAAGGCGGTGATGGGATGAGCACGCCTCGATGGCGACACGTTGTGCCTTCCGGCGGCGCGAGGCGACACTGCCTGCGTGTCACGAGCCGGGCCGTCGCGTCGGCGGATGGGCGGCGCTCGGCGACCGATCGCGACGACAGGTCCGCCCAGCGACGGGGAAGAGCCGCCGGCCGAGTGGAAGCACTGACCGGCAGACATGTGGATGCCCTGGTGGCGGCATTGCGCCATCCCCTGTGCGATCCGGTCAGGGCCGCCCGGTGGGGTGATCGACTCGCGCACGAACTCGCCGCAGGTTCCCGGCTTCTGGTTGCCGGCAACGGAGGCAGCGCGGCCGAGGCGCAGCACTTGACCGCGGAACTGGTGGGACGCTATCGGGACGAGCGCCGCCCGCTGTCCGCGCTGGCCCTGCACGCCGAGACCTCCAGTTTCACCGCGATCGTCAACGACTACGGCCCGGAGGAGGTGTTCGCCCGGCAGGTCGAGGCCCACGGGCGGGCCGGCGACACTGTGTTGTTGTTGTCCACGAGCGGTTCGAGCGCCAACGTCGTGTGTGCGGCTCGCCGCGCCCGAGCGCTGGGGTTGCGCGTGTGGGCGCTGACGGGCCCCGCGCCCAACGAGTTGGCGGCACTGGCCGACGACGCGCTGTGCGTGGAGGCGGACAACACCGCGACGATCCAAGAGGTCCACCTGCTGGCCGCGCACCTGTTGTGCGAGGCGATCGACGCGGCCTTGGGCGCCGACGTGACGCCCCGGCTGCGAACTCGTCTGGCACCCGTCCGGGAGGCATTGGCGTGAGGAAGACGAGGAACGCCGGGAACGTCAACGGCGAGCCGGAACTGCTCGTCGTGGTGGGGGACACCCTGCTCGATCGCGATCTGATCGGGACGGCGACCCGCCTGTGCCCGGACGCGCCGGCGCCGGTGCTGGACAATCCCGTCGAGTACGCCCGGCCCGGTGGCGCCGGCTTGGCGGCGCTTCTCGCCGCCCGCGAGGGACGCCGAGTGGCGCTGATCACCGCGCTGGGCGTGGGCCCCGAGGCCGATCTGCTGCGCGCACTGTTGGAGCCTCGGCTCGACGTGATCGAACTACCCTACCGGGGCCGGCCTGCGGAAAAGTCCAGGGTGCTCGCCGGTGAGCGTTCCCTGGTCCGCATGGACCGTCCCGCAGGCGGCCCGATCGGCTCACCCGGCCCCGACGCGCTGCGTGCCCTGGCGTCGGCCTCCGCGATCCTGGTCTCCGACTACGGCAACGGCGTCACCGCCGGTTCGGCGCTGCGCGCGGCCATTGCCGCCCGCGTGGGACAGGTTCCGGTGGTGTGGGATCCGCACCCACGAGGCAGCGACCCCCTACCGAACCTGACGCTGATCACACCCAACCGTGCGGAGGCCATGCTGGCGGCGGGTGTCCCGGCCGTACACGAGGAAGCGGCCGACGCCCTGCGTGTTGCCGCGGAAGCGGCGGCGGCCCTGTGTCACACGTGGTCGGCGCGGGCGGTGTGCGTGACGCTGGGTCCGCGCGGCGCGCTCGTCTCGCGGGGCGCCGAGCCGTTCGTGGTGCCGGCGTCGACCGTAGGGGTGCATGATCCGTGCGGGGCCGGGGATCGATTCGCCGGCGCGGTTACGGGACGGCTGGCCGACGGTCGTTCGGTGCCGGAGGCGATCACGGAGGCCGTGCGGATGACGGCCGACTTCCTGGCCGGCGGGGGCGCGACGGGGCTCGCCCGGGCACTGAGAGACGGCGAGGAAGATGCCCGGCCGACCGGATCGGGATCGTCCCGCGCCGAGCAGGTTCGCGCGGCCGGCGGAACGGTGGTTGCCACCGGTGGTTGCTTCGACCTGCTGCACGCCGGCCACATCCGGACCCTGCGCGCGGCGCGGGCCCTGGGCGACTGCCTGGTCGTCTGTCTCAATTCGGACGCCTCCGTACGCTCCCTCAAAGGCCCCTCCCGACCCTTCCACTCCGCGGAGGACCGTTCCGAGGTCTTGGCCGCGCTCGAGTGCGTGGACGACGTGCTGGTTTTCGACGAGGACACTCCCGAGGCGGTGATCGGCAGGCTCCGGCCGGACGTGTGGGTCAAGGGCGGTGACTACGCGGCCGACCGGCTGCCCGAAGCGGCACTGGTCGCCTCCTACGGCGGGCAGGCCGTGACCGTTCCCTACCTGGCGGGCCGTTCCACCACCGGAATCGCCGCGGCGGCGGCGGAAGCGAACCGATGAGGGCGGCCGGTTCGGCGTCGCGTCCCACGGTGCTGATGCTGCGCGCTCTGGGCCTGGGGGACTTCCTGGCCGGAGTACCGGCTTATCGAGCGCTGCGGCGGGCCTTCCCGCAGCACGAGGTGGCGTTGGCCGCCCCGCAGGCACTGGCGCCGCTGGTGTCGCTCACGGCCGCGATCGACGTTCTGTTGCCGGTGGGCGAACTGGAGCCGGTGCCCTGGCACGGCGCGCGTCCCGAGCTGGGCGTCGACCTGCACGGGCGCGGGGCCGCCAGTCACGACCTGGTGGCCGCGTTGTCGCCGCGTCGTCTCGTGGTCTTCGGCGGGCCCACCGGCGGCGGCTATCCCGGGCCGCTTTGGCGAGCGGACGAACACGAGCGGGTGCGCTGGTGTCGTCTGTTGACCGAGTCCGGGATACCCGCCGATCCGCACGACCTGGTCCTGCATCCGCCGAACCGCCCCGCAGCCCGGGCGTTGGCAGGCGCGACCGTGCTGCATCCCGGGGCGGCGTCGCCCTCCCGTCGGTGGCCGCCGGAACGTTTCGCGGCGCTGGCCCGAACACTGACGGCGCGGGGTCATCCGGTAGTCGTCACCGGCGGCCCGCAGGACGACGCGCTGGTGGCACGGGTGGCGGGGGCGGTGGGGACGATCGCGGGGCGAACCGATCTCGCGCAGTTGGCGGCCGTGGTCGCCGCCGCGCGGGTGGTGATCAGCGGGGATACCGGGGTCGCGCATTTGGCGACGGCGTTCGCCCGACCCTCGGTGACTCTCTTCGGTCCCACTCCACCGGCCCTATGGGGGCCGCCGGCCGACCCGCGGCATCGCGTGCTGTGGCCCGCGCCCCCCGGGTATCGCGGTGACCCGCATGGGCGGTCGGTCGATCCGGTGCTGGCCGCGATCGGGGTCGAGGAGGTTGTGGGCGCTGTGGAGCAGGCGCTGGTCCACGAGTCGGCGGAGCAGCCGCGCGGCGCCCGCTGCGGGCCGGGTCGGTATTTTGCCGATGGCGGCTCGATGACTTCGTCGGGACGAGGCGGCCGATGACCTCGATTTCGCACCGAATGCGACCCGACACCGCGATCCGGCGCCGACCCGAGCGGGTGCTGGTGGTGGGTTGGTTCAGCTTCCTACACGGGGAGGCCACGGCGGGCGATCTTCTGGCAGCGCGGACCGTCGTCACCTTCCTTGCGAGCCACGCTGTTCCCTTCGATGTCGCGTGGAGCCCCGTACTGCGGCCGAGCGGGCCCACACTCGAGGACTGTTCCCCCGGGAGGTATACGCATCTGGTCTTCGTCTGCGGGCCCGCGCACGGGGCGGTGATCGCGGATCTCCATCGCAGATACGGCTCCTTGTATCGGGTGGCGGTCGGCGTTTCCGTACTCGACGACCAGGACCCGCAAGTGTCGGCGTTCGACGAGGTGATCGCCCGGGACCAACCGGGAGTGCACGGACGTCGCGACCTCGCCGCCGCCGCGCTGACCGTCCCCGTGCGCACGAGCAAGGCACCCCCCGCGCCACCTGCGGTACCGGTCGCGGGCATCGTGCTCTCCCGGGGACAGGACGAATACGGTGAGCGCTCGCTGCACGCGGATGTATCGGGGCGACTGACACGATGGTTGGCCAAGCGACCCGTGGCGCCGATCGTCTTGGACACCCGCATCGACACACGCGACGGATTGTTGTGCGCGGACGTCGAACAATTTCAGTCGGTGCTGGCTCGGCTGGACCTGGTGGTGACCACCCGGCTGCACGGGCTCGTCCTTGCCCTCGCCTCCAACGTGCCGGTCCTGGCGGTCGACCCGGTACGAGGTGGTGCGAAGGTGGCGGCGCAGGCGGGCGCATGGGATTGGCCGGTGATCGCCGGCGAACACCTCATCGGCCGGTCGGTACCCGGGGGTGAGGCCGCGCTGGACGCCACCCTGCGCTGGTGCCTGTCCGCGGAGGGCAGGCAGGTCACCGCACTCCGGGCCGCGTCGGCACACGAGTCCGGCGCGGATCAACTGGCGCACCTCGGCCGCGCACTCGCGTTGCCGACGGTGGCACCGGGCCCGGCCGCAGAGCCGGGCCAGTCGCGCCATTGAACCGGGGACAGGCTTTCTGCGCCGGGCGCGGGGGCCGCCTTCCGGGCCGCATGGCGACGGCCGAGCCGGGTATCGGTCGAGATTCACACCCGGCATCGTCCGCACAAGCCGGCGCCGGCTTGAGGCGCGCACCACTCGCAGCGCGCCGCGAGCATGCGGTTCGGGGCGTCCGCACCCTCGCCCGGCGGTTCAAGGGGCCGCCATGGTCAGGTCGGGACGCCCCAGGCCGGCGGCGGGCAACAGTCCCGCGCGGTTCGCGACTTCTCGGGTGTCGGCATCCAACGCCTCGTAGGACACCCGCAAGTGCAGCAGATCCGCGCCTCGACGCACCGCGGACAGAACCCGCGGGCCCGTCTCGTCGAGGAAGGTGGTCTCTCGCAGGTCCAACGTCACCTCGGGACGGTCATGGTCGCCCGGCACATTGAGGACTCGCATCAGGGCGTCTAGGACGACGGACGCGTTCCGGCGGTCCACGTGTGCCGGCAAGCCGACCACGAGACGGTCGGCGCTGTGGTGGATGGTGAGCCCCATGAGACGTTCCTGACGTAGAGCCATCGTGTCGTTGCCGACGAGGGCGGCGTGATGACCTTCGTGCTTGGAATGGTCGACCCACCCTTGAGGGCGAGCGCCACTTACCCGGAATTGGCGCGCTCATGCGCGGCCATAAGTGCTCGGCGCGGACAGCGGTTCACGCCCTTTCCTCGCGCCCACGGCGACGTGTTTCGCCGCCGCCGAGATCGCTGTGGCACACGTACACCGTGACCGCGTCGACGATCCGGCAGGCAGCGCGTCCGGTGGCGTCCGACATGAGGCCGCCCGGAGGGGGTGGATGGGTCAAGGGGATTCGGGCAACAACCGGGGGCCGCTCGCACGAATACGGGTGGCGCGGCGGTCGTGCCCGAGGCCGGCGGCGGTGATCACGCCGGCGACCAGTACGCCGCCCAGGATCAGGGCTCCCCGGGCGCCGGCGCATTGCAGGAGCAGGCCCAGGACCGGTGGCCCCAGCAGCCGCCAGCCGGTGCTGACGGTGCTCCAGACGCCCAGGACACGTCCACGCATGTGCTCCGGAGGATCGGTTTGCAGGATGGCGGTGGTGGCGGTGTCGGAGACCGATTCCACGAGTGCCATCGGCACCACGAGCAGCAGCAGGAGGAACACGGTCGGGGTGAAGCCGGCCGCGATCTGAAGCCCTCCACCGGCGGCGGCGGTGACCGCGACCATCCGTACGGAGGGTCGGCGCAGACGGCCGGCGACAACCGCCCCGAGAATGCCGCCGACCGCCAGTACGGTGGAGACGAGGCCGAAGGCGCCGGTCCCGCCCGCGAGTGGACCGGTGACCAGGACCGCCAGGGTCAGGCTGTAGTTCCGACCGAAGGTCGAACTGAGTCCGGCGATCGCCGCCAGCGCGACCAGACGGGGGCGTCGGGCGAAGAAGGCCAAGCCTTCGCGGGCGGAGCCAGGGGTGGGCACCCGCGTGGATCTGCGGTGGGGACGGGCGCCGGATGTCCGGGCGGACTCGAAGTCGGGCTCCGACATGGAACGCGGGACAGTCTCACCGGTGGGCTTCGGGGAGGACCGCCGACCGGATGCGCCGGCCGGCTGGTCGCCGACGGGCTTCAGGAAGGGAACGATGGCGGCCACGAAGAGGAACGACGCACCGTTGGCGGCGTAGGCGGCGCCGATGCCGAAAAAGGCGACCGTCACTCCTGCGAGGGCCGTGCCGACCAGACGACCCACGCTGTGTACGACGGCACCGAGGGCGATCGCCGACGGAACGTCTTCGCGGGGCACGAGATCGTTGCCGAGGAGGGCGCAGGCGGGGCCGTCCACCGTCGCGATCAGTCCGGTGAGCGCCGCCAGGATCATCAGGGCCGGCACGCTCAGCAGGCCGAAACCGACCAGGAGCGCGGTGGTGAAGGCGACCATGGCCAAGGCCGCCTGGCTGACCCCGGCGGTGAGCTTGCGGGGCCAGGCGTCGACAACCCGTCCTCCCAGTACTCCGAACAGCAGCCCCGGCGCCGCTTGGATCGAGAGCGACAGACCCGTTGCGGCAGCGGAGCCGGTGAGCTGCAGAACGAGCAGATTCTGCACCGTCAGTTGCATCCAGGTGCCGAGATTGGAGACCAGATTTCCGAGGGACCACCAACGCATGCCGGAGTGACGCAGGCAGCGCCATGGAGAGCGGTTCTCACGATCGCGGGGGCCCCTGAAGGTCGATTTCCGACGGCGAAGACACCCCGCGGCCGGGCTCCTGTACATCCTCGGGTGGACGTGAGCGGGAGGCACGAGTGTGGGGACGGTGGTTGTAGAGGTGTCGGGGTCGCGGACGAGCAAAGGAAGAGCCCTGATCGATCGTGCGAGGGGCCCGACGTCGAGAGTGATTCTCGTCCTGACGAACGCTTGCCCGACGACCGGTCAGAGATCTGCCCGACCGGGCGGACCGGCGTCGGTCGGGGATCCTCGGTTCTGACGGCGGCGTGCTGCCTCGTTGCTCATGGGCTGAGGCACCGCCGAGGTGCCCGGCAAGTTTGACAAACGGAGTCGAGCAGTTGGCCACGCGTTTCCGCTCTTTAATCACGGTCAGTGAAGGGCGTCCGATTTGAGTAGATTTAGAGACTTTTTTGTGACCACAATCACGGCTTAAGCAGATCATCCAGAGGGAAACTCGCCCTCTTGCGCAAAGCGGCGGGAAGTCGACGCACGGCTTCCGCGGCCAGGTTTTGCCCTGCGATCGCCGGGTAGCGGACGGATCCATTCCTTGTGACGGTCCCCTCTGGAGGAGTCATGGCTGATCGCGAACTGCCCATCGCCGACTTCGACCATCTGTCCGCCGGCTCACTGCAACACCGCATCCGAGCTCTGGGAGAGTTGGAATTGCAGACACTCCTCGACCACGAGCGCGAGCACGGAAAGCGGGCCGAGGTGCTCACCTTCCTCCAGTCCCGGCTCGATCAAGTGCAGGCGGGAGCCGAGCGTTCCGCGGGGGCCGCCGGTGAGGAAGCCGGGATTGCGCCTCCACCATCCGGCGGCGGCCTGGTCACGCCGGCGACCAGCGCCGAACCGTCACCTCCCGGTAGGCACGGCCTTGCCAAGCCTGCCCCCAGGGACCGTTGAGCCCTGTAGAGGCCGAACGTGGCAAGACGCCCGCAGTAGGGAGGGTGAGGCTTCCCCCGGAACATGGACACGGGGTTTCATGCGGCCAGTGAAAGCGTATCGGTCTCGCTCGCGCGTTCCTCGAACGCGGCGGGGCTGA